>JAFEDM010000539.1 GCA_018241625.1 Pseudomonadota bacterium
AGCAGAAGCTGGTCGCCGAGGCGCTGCGCATCTTCTACGACATGCGCAAGGTGCCGGGTCTGAAGAAGAAGCCGTCGACCTCCGAACTCCTGGACTGGCTGAAGCTCCTCATGGTCGAGGATATCGACGCCGACGCCCTGAAGGAGAAGGATCCGACCAAGCTGATCCCGCCGCTGCACGGCGCCCTGCTGAAGAACGAGCAGGACGTGCACCTGTTCGAACGCCTGGCGTTCCTGGCGCGGCGCGAGGGCGCGGGCTCCCGGCCGGGCCAATAGACTGGGTCCAGATGGCGGATTTGTAACCGCGGTTACATCGAATTCACTCGCCTTTCGAAGGGGCTCCGGTCAGGCTTCAGGCAAGAACCGACTGGAGCCCTTTGCATGAGGCCTTTCCTTCTTGTCTCCGTCTGCGGACTGGCGCTTAGCGCGCTGGCGGCCTGCGCGCCCACCACGCCGCCCACCCAGCGCACGGCTCTCGACTGCCCGGCGGGCGAAGGCGACCTGAGGCTGAAGAGCGAGGCGCCGGACAAGAAGAGCTGTGACTACGTCTCCGAAGACGGCGACCAGGTGCAACTGCGCCTGATCCCGGTCTCGACCACCTATGAGGCGGCGCTTCAGCCCATTGAGCAGGAACTACAGGCCGAGCAAGGCGAACCGCCGACGGCCACGGATGCGAAGGCCGAAGGCGCCGACGCCAAGGGCTCCAACGCTTCGGCCATCGCCAAGGCCGACAGCGGCGGCGCCAGCGCTGCGGCCAAGGCCCAGCGTGAAGCGGCCGACGACGCCATGAAGGAGATGCGCGACGGGCAGCGCGATCACGACGCCGACGACGCGAACGGCGACCGCGTCTCCATCGGGTCCAACGGCGTGCATGTGACCGGCAACGACGGCCACGGCGACCACGCCGACATCAACCTGCCCGGCCTGCACATCAGCGCCGACGACGACAAGGCCAAGGTCAACATGGGCGCCGTGCACGTCGACGCCGGCGAAGACGGGGCGACCGTGCGGGTGAGCCGCGACGTGCGCCTGCGCGGCGAGGCCTTCACGCGCGAACGGCGCGGCTTCCGCGCCACCTACATCCTGGCCAAGGACAATCTGAAGGACGGCTGGAAGGCGGTCGGCTACGAAGCCGCCGGACCGAAGGCCGGCCCGATCACCGTGGCGGTGTTCAAGGCCCGCAGCAGCCACCACCACGTCTCGGACGACCTGAAGCGCATGGTCCGCCGCAACGGCGGGGTCTGACCTCGCCTAGGCGGCTGGCTGCACCTCGACCACCTTGTAGGTCAGCGGCCGACCGTCCTCATCGGTGATGGTGACGTATTCGCCCACCGCGAAGCGATGTTGGCCCAGGCGGTACAGCGGCTCGTCGTCGCCCACGTCGCCCTCTTCGTAGTCGAAGAACCAGCGCTGGCCTTTGCGCGCCAGACGGCCGTCGCTGGGGTCTTCGTCCGGGGTGAAGCGACGCACCACGCAGGCGTCGCGGGACTTGGCGTAGGCCGCCTCGTCCAGATGGCCGTCCGCCGTGAGCGGCGCCGTCAGCGCATAGCCTCGATGGTCGTCGCCGCCGGCGAATTCGGTGCCAGGATTGCGGGCGAGCCGCATGACGATGCGCGACAGGGTCATTCTGTAAGGTTCCTTCTGGTCGCCCCTGATGGAGAGTTGGGGAGCCCGGCTAGTGAGACAAGAACAGCGAAGGCTCGTCGGAGTTCAACAGGCTGCGCGTTGTGCCGCCGAAGATGAACTCCTGCAGTCGTGGATGGCCGAAAGCCCCGGCCACCAGAATCTCCGCGCCGGCCTTCTTCGCCGCGTGGAGCAGCAGCGGCGCGGCGTCGCCGCTGTCGGGCAGGGTATCGACCTCGGCGGCCACGCCGCGGGCCGCGTAATAGGCCTGCAGCCGGCTAGGATCGAAGCTGCGGGAACTGGCCTTGGGCGCGGCCAGGATCACCACCTTGCCGGCCTTTTCCAGGAGCGGCAGCGCCAGGCGCGCGGCGCGGCTGGCCTCCTTGCCGCCATCCCAGGCGACCGCGATCACACCGCCGACCGTCTTCAATCCCTGCCGCGCGATCAGCACCGGACGCTGCTCGTCGGCCATCATCTGCTGGAAAGCTTCCGAAAGCGGCCCGCGCCCGCGCGGCGGATCGGAGGTGAAGACCACCACGTCGGACAGCCGGCTCTCGGCCGAGAGCCCGGCCCATACCGGCGTCTGCAAGGCCACGAAGCGGCTCTTGGCATAGGTGACACTCTCCATGGCGGCCCGCGCGGCCTTCTCGCCGGCCTGGGCCGCCTCCTTCAGCGATTCCAGCGCCGTGGTCTGAACGCCGCCCAGGAACCCCTCGCCCATCCAGGGCATGACGTCGGCCACATCGGCGGGCGTGTAGACCCCGGCCATCTCGGCCTGGAAGGGTTCCGCCAGCATGACCGCCGCGGCGACCGCCGCAGCGTCGCCGGCCCCGCCGGACAGCGGCGCCATGATACGAGCCCAACTCATCGACGCGGGTTCCTCCTTCGCGTGAACTTCAGCCGCTGAAGCCTTATGCTCGCATTGATCTTTGTCACACCGTGGGTCAGGTGACGACACTGGCGCCAATGAGCTTGGCTGTGGAGGGAACGCTTTCGTGAGCAAGGGGATGCGTGGATGAGGAAGGTTCGGGCCAAGGCCGAACCGCGCGCCTGGCAGCGGATGCTGTCGGGCCGGCGCCTCGACCTGCTCGATCCTTCGCCCATGGACATCGAGATCGAGGACATCGCCCACGGCCTGGCCCGCGTGGCGCGCTGGAACGGCCAGACCACCGGCGAGCACGCCTTCTCCGTCGCCCAGCACTCGGTGGTGGTCGAAGAGATCGTGGCCCACATCGAACCCGCGATCGCGCCGCGCTGGCGCCTGGCGGCCCTGCTGCACGACGCTTCCGAATATGTGATCGGCGACATGATCTCGCCGTTCAAGGCGGCGCTGGGCGTCAACTACAAGGATTTCGAGGAGCGGCTGGAGCACGCCATCCACGTCCGCTTCGGCCTGCCCGCCAAGACGCCTGCCGAGATCAAGAAGCTGATCAAGCGCGCCGACCGCGCCTGCGCCTTCTTCGAGGCGACCCAACTCGCGGGCTTCAACCACGCCGAGTCGCTGGCCTTCTTCGACGCGCCGCCCAGAGGCTACAGCCTGACCATCGACCCGCTGCCGCCGGCCGCCGCCCAGGCGCGCTACCTGGAACGGTTCCACGTGCTGTCCGACGCGGCCGGCTACACCCCAGGCGCCGGGGCCTTCGACACCGAATGAGCGGGACCCCCGACAGCTCGGTGGTGATCGGCCTCTCGGCCGTGGTCGTCGCGGTCCGCGGCGACGACGCGATGGTGCTGTCCGTGCGTCCCCCGGGCGCGCCGCTGGAAGGCCTGCCCTTCGGCCCCTTCGATCCGAAGGGCGACCGCACCTTCGAGCTCGCGTTGCGCGCCTTCGTGACCGCCCAGACGCGGTTTTCGCTGGGCTACGTCGAGCAGCTCTACACCTTCGGCGACAAGGGGCGCGACGCCCCGCTGGCCGACCTGGCCGCGGCCGGTGGCGAAGCGCCTCACGACAGCGACGGCCAGCACGCCCGGGTGATCTCCGTGGGCTATCTGGGCCTGGCGACCGCGGCCGTGGACATCGAGGCGCCCGGCTCCGACTGGCGGCCGTGGACGCGGTTCTTCCCCTATGAGGACTGGCGCGACGGCCGACCCGAGGCGCTGCCGCTGATCGAAGAGGCCCTGCGCCGCTGGGCCGGCCCCGACGCCCAGCGCCTGAGCCGCGCGCGCCTGCTCTTCGCCCTCGACGGCGCGCCCTGGAACGAAGAGCGGGTGCTGGAGCGCTATGAACTGCTCTACGAGGCCGGCCTGGCGCGCGAGGCGGCCCGCGACCGGGGCGAGGCCCAGGGCGCCCTGCCCGCTCCGCTCAGCGCCGCCCTGGGCGAACCCATGCTCAGCGACCACCGGCGCATCCTGGCCACCGCCGTCAGCCGCCTGCGCGGCAAGCTGAAGTACCGCCCCGTGGTCTTCGAGCTGATGCCCGAGGCCTTCACCCTTTCGGCCCTGCAGCGGGCCGTGGAGGCGATCGCCGGCGTGCCCCTGCACAAGCAGAACTTCCGCCGCGCCCTCGAGCGCGCCGAACTGGTCGAGGGCCTCGGCCGCATGGACGCCGAGACCGGCGGCCGGCCCGCCGAGCTCTACCGCTTCCGCCGCGAGATCCTCGGCGCGCGGCCCGTCTCGGGCCTCAGCCTGCCGCTGCTGCGCGACTGACGGTCCCGCGCCGTACATATGGCAGGACGAACATGTAGAGCCCGCTGAGCATCAGCAGGAACGCTGGGACCAGCACCAGCAGGTTCACCCAGAACGGCGGCTGATGGCCCTTTCCGTAGGCCGTGTAGGTAGCGAAGTTCACGATCACCCCCACGGTGAATGCGATGGACAACCAGCGATGGGTCTGCCGGATTAAGCTGCTCATGGGGACCTCCAGTTCCTGAGGCCCATCTAGGGTCGGTTTCGCGGCCGCTGCTTCTCCGAAACTGCGGACTTGGCCCTAGGCGAACGCGGCGGCGCGCCTGGCCCGCAGCACAGCTCCGCCGAAACCGAAGCCGAGCATCATCAACATCCAGATCCCTGGTTCCGGCGCGCCGCCAGCCTGGTTGACGCCGTTGGTGACCCCCGGCGAGAAAGCAAACCCATATTGGGCGGCGTTGTCGGCCGAGGGGTCGATGAAAAGCAGAGGATCCGCGAGCGCGGTCGCACCGCCGCCCGTGCCGGCGCTGGCCTGGGCCTCCAGATGGATCGTCCCCACCGTCCCGACCTGCGCCAGGAGCTGAAGCGTGCCGGCGTAGGACGAGTCCTCGTTGAAGCCGGGCCCGACGCCACAATAGCTGCAGATGGTGTGGAAGGTCTGGGCCACGCCGCTGTCGACGACGATTTCCGAGAAGGCGGCGCCGCCGCCGACCGTCGACCATTGCAGCAGGGTCTGGACGTCGAGCGTGACGTAAGTCCCCGCCTGGCCGCCGGTGATCACGAAGTTGTAGTCCAGCGCGCCGAAACCTTCCGCGACGCCGGTGCTCGACGCCGTCGCGAAGACGGACGGATGATCGTAGGTGATGTCTACGGTCGCGCCGTTCCCGGCGCAGGACGTGAAGGCGCCTTCCACGGCGCCATAGCACAAGCTGTAGGGCGTCGGAGCCGCAAGATCCGCCCTTGCGTCGCCAACGCCCAAGGTCAGGGCCGCAAAGATCGTTGCACCGGCCGTCGCCAGCGTCGAAACCGCTAGTCCACGCATAAGCTCACCCACTGGCGGCGGTGGCGTCCGGACTGGACGCCGCACTTTCCCGTCACCCCAAGGCGACAGAATTGCCGGGTCGAACGCCGCGCGCATGACCAAGATTGGTCATGCCAACCAGCAAAATGCGGACGCGGTTGCATCTTCGCCTCGGCCTGGGAAAGATTGTCGTCGAGCGTTGTTCTCAAGACGCCAAGGTAAGCGGCGCCGGATGGGGAAGCTTACCGGGTTCGAGTGCCCCCCGGACCGGCCGTATTGTGATGTTTGCTTTGGGAAGTGTCGCAGGGTGAATCCGGAACTGATCGACCGCATCTACGAATGCGCCTTTGCGCCCGAAGGCTGGCCCGCCGTTCTGGATGAAATCTCAATCGTCGCCGAGGCGCGCGGCGGTTCGCTCTTCACGGCCAATCAGGCGGTCCTAAACTGGACCTCGTCGCGGAGCATGGCCGACGTCTGGGACGCCCTGATGACGCGGGGGCTGATGGCCTGTGGAGATCGATTCAGGCGCCTGGTCGAGGTCCGTCACAGCGGCTTCGTCACCGAGCTCGACGGCTATAGCGGCGAGGACGAGATGGCCGGCGACCCGCTCTACAACGAAGTGCTTTGGCCCATGGGCCTGGGCTGGGCCGCAGCCACCGCCCTGCCCTTGCCCACCGGCGACACCCTGATCTTCACCTTCGAACGCGAACGCGCCAGCGGACCGGCCGGACCTGACGTCCTACGGACGCTCGATAGCCTGCGGCCACACCTGGCGCGTAGCGCACTCCTGTCCGCGCGCCTGCAGCTGGACCGCGCCCGGGCGCTTGGCGAAACCCTGGAATTGCTGGGCCTGCCCGCCCTGGTGTTCGACGCGACCGGCCGCCTCCTGGCCGCCAACGCCCTGGCCGAGGGCCTCGCGGGCGTACAGTGGCGCGCCCGCGATCGAATCTCGCTCGCCGACCCCGCCGCTGATGGCCTGTTCCAACAGGCGCTCCAGGCGCTCGAGCGACCCGACGGGGTGGCGCGACTGGAGCAGGTGCGATCTTTCGCGGTACGCGGCGGCGAAGCCGGGCCCTCTCTGGTGGCCCACGTCGCGCCGATCCTCGGCGCCGCGCGCAGCGTGTTCGCGCGCTGTGCCGGCGTGCTGGTATTGACCCCGGTGACCCTGCCCGCCGCGCCGCCGGTGGAGCTAGTGCAATCGCTCTTCGACCTCACGCCCGCCGAGGCCCGGGTCGCGCGCCGCCTCGCGGCCGGCGAAACGGTGGACGAGATCGCCGCCGACAGCGGCCTGGCGCCTATCACTGTACGCAATCAGGTCCGCGCGATCCTGCGCAAGACCGGCTGCCGGCGACAGGCGGAGGTCGTGGCCCTACTCGGCGGGCTCAGCGGCGGGCGTTAGACTGGCGGGCTGCGCTGCGGCCGCGTTGCGCGCCGCCCATTGCGCTTTCAGGGAGGCCGAGGTGTCGCGGCTGCCGTCGGGGCTCCAGCCTGGCGGGCCGAACAGCCAGCCCAGGGCGTGGCGTGGTTGGCGCACGATGTCCTGGGCGATGCCGATCCATTCGTGGAAGGCCACCCGCAGGATGTTGAAGGCGCCCAGGTTATGCACCAGGCCGTAGCGCGGCGCCTCTTCGTCCAGCTCCGGCTGAAAGGTGCCGAACAGCCGATCCCAGACGATCAGGATGCCGGCGTAGTTCCGGTCGAGGTAACGCGGATTGCGGGCGTGATGGACCCGATGATGCGAAGGCGTGTTGAACACCGCCTCGAACCAGCGCGGCATCCGCCCGATCGCCTCGGTGTGGATCCAATACTGGTAGACGAGGCTGATCCCCTTCTGGATCGCGACCATAGCCGGCGGGAAGCCGAGCAGCGACAGCGGCAGCCACAGGGCCCAGGTGAAGGCCACCCCGCCGGTCCAGGTCTGCCGCAGAGCCGTCGACAGGTTGTAGTGCTGGGAAGAGTGGTGGTTGACGTGCGCCGCCCACCAGATGCGCCGCTCGTGGCTGAGGCGGTGGAACCAGTAGTAGGTGAGGTCCTCTGCCAGGAAGAGCAACACCCAAGCCCAGATCGCGGTCATCGGGATCGTGAACAGGCGGTGGTGGTAGCACCAAATCGCCCCAGCCAAGCTCAAGCCCGCGATCGGCAGGCTGCCGAGGGTCGAGAACAGGCCCATGGTCAGAGAGACGCCGGTGTCCCTGGCCTCGTAGCGCGCCTTGAGCACGCCGAAACGGCCCAGCACGATCTCCAGGATCACGGTCAGGATGAAGAAGGGCGTCGCCAGGGTGACGGGATCGGTGGGGATCTTCACGCGCGGGCTCCTTCCGGCGGCCAGGCTGCGAAGGCCAGAACGGCGCGCGGCGCGCCGGGCTCGCGCAGCGGCAGGGTGAGCCGGCCGTCGCGGACCTCGGCCGACAGGGCGGCCGACCAGGCGAGTTCGCGGGCGAGGTAACCATCGCCGATCCGCGCCAGCACCAAAGCCCGCTCGCCCTCCCGCGCGATGACGCCGTGGCCGTCCGCCGCGAGCCAGAGGGCCTCGGGACGGCGATCCGGGAACTCCTCGGCCAGGAGCCGCCGGGCCGCGGCCTCATCCAGTGGCGGCGCGCCGCGTCCGCGCGTGGCCAAGGCGGCGAGACCCGTCATCAGGGCGACGGCCAGGGCCGAGACGGCGAGCTGGATCAGGGCGGCGGCGTTCACGAGGCCGGAAGCTGGCGATCCCGGCGGTTCCGGTCAAGGAAAAGCCCTCCTGTTTCCAGGAGGGCTTTCTGACGCAGCCTGCGTCTTTCGAAGTCTAGAACTTGCGGACGTAGGAGACCGCCCAGACGTTGGCGTCTTCCGAATTGCGCGGCTGGAAGGACTCGCGGGTGTAATCCAGGCGCACGCCGTTCTTGCCGTCGAACATATACTGGCCGCCGACGCCGTAGTTCCAGGAATCGCCGCGCACGCCCGGGGTCACGCCCGGCACGAACCCGGTGCCGGCGGTGTGGCCGTAGCCGACGCGGGCCAGGAGCTCGAGGTTCGGGTTGATGGGCAGGAAGCCCACGCCGTAGATCGCCTCCTGGCTGTTCTGCTGGACCTTCACGTCGGGCGCGCCGGCGACGCCGATCTTGTCGCCCTTCACGCCGTAGGAATATTCGCCTTCGACGCCGAAGTACTGACTGAACCGCGCGCCCAGGCGGCCCTGGATAGCGCCGAGGTTCTGGTGGCTCATGTCGACGTCGTCGTAGCCCAGGGTGCCGTAGAACGACGGCGAGGAGAACGACGGCGCGGAGGTCTGGGCGGAGGCCGCGACCGGGGCCAGCGCGGCCAGCGCGGCGGCGGAAACGGCGGTAAGCAACAGGGTCTTCATGGGGAGGGTCCTCAACTTCAGTACGCGAACAGCCCGACCCTTTCGGGTTCGGCTTCAAACGCGGCCTCCCGGTGTCAGTTCAGCCTTAGCAATAAGGCGAACAGCGTGTGTGGCTTGGTCGCCACGCGAACCCTTCCCGCTCACGACGCTGATCGTGAGCGGATGAGACGGGTTCGAACGTCAAAAGGCGACGCCCCTGTTTATCCCGATTGGTTTGCCAATCGGGACAGGGTCTAGCCCTGTGGCGGTCGCGCCGTGCTATCAGTGGCCTTTCGCGCCGCCGGAGACCTGAGACCCTTGCCGCAAGCCGTGATCGCCGCCACCGGCCTCTACACCCCGCCCTACAGCCTCTCGAACGCCGAGCTGGTGGAGACCTTCAACGCCTATGTGGAACGCTTCAACGCCGCCAACGCGGAGGCCATCGCGGCCGGCGAGGTCGCGGCGCTGACGCCCTCCTCCGTCGAGTTCATCGAGAAGGCCTCGGGCATCAAGGCCCGCTACGTGGTCGACAAGAGCGGCCTGGTCGATCCGGAGCTGATGCGCCCGATCATCCCGGAGCGGTCGAACGAAGAGCTGTCGGTCCTGGCCGAGATGGCGGTCGAGGCGGCGAAGCAGGCGATCGAGCGCTGGGGCAAGCCGGCCAGCGAGATCGGCGCGGTGATCTGCGCCGCCTCCAACATGCAGCGCGCCTATCCCGCCATGGCCATCGAGGTGCAGCAGGCCCTGGGGATCGAGGGCTTCGCCTTCGACATGAACGTCGCCTGCTCCTCGGCCACCTTCGGCATCAAGACGGCGGCGGATTTCGTGACCAGCGGCTCGGCCAAGGCGGTGCTGATGGTCAATCCGGAGATCTGTTCCGGCCACCTCAACTTCCGCGACCGCGACAGCCACTTCATCTTCGGCGACGTGGCGACGGCGGTGATCGTCGAGGACGCCGATGAAGCCACAGGCGGCTGGGAGATCCTGGGCACGCGGCTGAAGACCCAGTTCAGCAACAACATCCGCAACAACTTCGGCTTCCTGAACCGCGCCGCGCCGGAAGGGATCGGCAAGGCCGACAAGCTGTTCGTGCAGGAAGGCCGCAAGGTGTTCCGCGAGGTGGTGCCGATGGTCAGCGACATGATCGTCGAGCACGCCGGCGACATCGGCCTCGACCCCACAGGGCTGAAGCGCCTGTGGCTGCACCAGGCCAACATCAACATGAACGAGATGATCGGCCGCAAGGTCCTGGGCCGCGATCCGGCGCCGGGCGAGAACGTCATCATCCTGGACGAATTCGCCAACACCTCGTCGGCCGGCTCGATCATCGCCTTCCACCGGGCGAACGACGACTTCGCCGCCGGTGAAACGGGGCTGATCTGCTCGTTCGGGGCGGGCTATTCGGCGGGGACGGTGTTCGTAAGGAAGCGCTGAGGGTTCGCACGCGACGCGCTACCTCCCCCGCGAAGCGGCGGGAGGGGGACCGCGCGCCGAGCGCAGCGAAGAGCGCGCGGTGAAGGGGGCGAGCCTCATCCGCTGAGCTTGGTTGGCCGGTCGATCTGCTGAGTTTGGGGCTTGCCCCCTCCACCATCCGCTCTTCGGCGGATGGTCCCCCTCCCGCCGCTTCGCGGGGGAGGTAATCAGCCGGTGTCGGCGAGTGGGGGCAGAGGTGCGTTCGCCTGCACGATGCGCTCGGCGGTGGTGACGACCAGTTCGCCGGAAAGCCGCATGTCGGCGGCGAGCCTGGCCGCCAGGACCTCGATGGGTGTTTCGGCGAAGCCGGGGGCGTCTTCGATTTCCCAGAGGCGGGCGTCCAGGTCTTCGATGAGGACGTCGTATTCCTCGTCGTCGCCTTCGGCCTCGTTCCAGATCAGGCGGTTGAGGACGGCCCTCACCCGGCGCTTCTGGTTCTCTTCCCGCGAAGGCTCGGTCATCTCGACCAGGGCCGCTTGGGCGGCTTTCATGATCCGGCTTTCGCTCAGCTGGATGTCGGCGGCGTCCTTCGCAGCCTCGCGGGCGGCGTCGGCCGCGTCGCGTTCGGCTTGGCGTTGCAGCTTGAAGTCCAGGGCGAGCGTCAGGCGCACGGCGCGGGAGGTCTTCTGGAAGGCCTCGACGAGCGCGACCTTCTCCTCAGGCGTCTCCGCGGCGCGGGCGGCCGTGGCCAGGTCGCGGGCCAGCATCAGGCCGAGCTCGGAAAGCTCGCCCAGGATCTGCTCCGCCCGTTCCCGTTTCGCCGCGTCGGACATGAACAAAACAGGAACATGGGTCAATCCGAAAGTCAAGGATTTTCGGACGAGGCGGACGTTCAGAAGGTGTC
>JAFEDM010000053.1 GCA_018241625.1 Pseudomonadota bacterium
ACCCTGGCCTGGACGGGGCCCGTGGGCGGCGATCCGCGGCTGTGGCCCAACGCGCGCTAGGCGCGTTTGGAGCTAGGCGTCCGCCGCCACTTTCGCGGAGACGATCTTGCCCGGCTCGCGCGGCGGCTCGCCCTTCGGCAGGGCGTCGACATTCTCCATGCCTTCGGTCACCTCGCCCCAGACCGTGTACTGGCGATCGAGGAAGGTCGCGTCGTCGAAGCAGATGAAGAACTGGCTGTTGGCCGAGTTCGGGTTGTTGCTCCGCGCCATGGAGCAGACGCCGCGCACATGCGGTTCGGCCGAGAATTCCGCCGGCAGGTTCGGTTTGTCGGAGCCGCCCATGCCGGTGCCGGTGGGATCGCCGCCCTGGGCCATGAAGCCCGGGATGACCCGGTGGAAAACGACGCCGTCGTAGAAGCCCTCGCGCGCCAGCTCCTTGATCCGCGCCACGTGCTGCGGCGCGAGGTCCGGGCGCAGCTTGATCGTCACTGGACCGGTGGAGAGTTCCAGCAGCAGGGTGTTTTCGGAATCCATCATTTCACCTCAACAGGAATGTCGATGTCACAGGCCGTGAAGTCGGCGCCCTTGGCGGCGCGCACGCGGTCGATCTCGGCCCTGAACCAGGGGCTCTTGTCGTCAATCACGCGCACCTTCGGGCGAGTCGCTTCGGGCATGTCGGCCAGGACGTGCACATGCTCCATATAGTCCTGCGGCTGCTCGACCGGTTCCCCGGTCTTGATCGCACGGACCACATCCTCGCCGGAAATCACCCGGCCGATGGCCGTGTAGCGCTTCTCGAGCGACGGATAAGCCTGGCGCATCAGGAAGAACTGGCTGTTGCCGCTGTCGGGGTTGTCGTCACGGGCGATGCCGACGACACCAGGGCAATAGAGGCCCCAGGCCGTCACCTTCTGGTCCTTGGTCATGGCGGCCAGGGCCATCGACTGGCTGGCCACCGGCATCGACTTCACAAAGCCGATCTCGGCCACGGTCTGGTCGGCGGCCATGGCGAACGGCAGGTCCGAACTGCGGCGGAAGGTGAACTCCCCAGGCGTGTTGGGTTTGGACGAACCGCCCTGGCCGTTGTTCTGCGGATCGCCCGTCTGAGCCATGAACTTGTCGATCACCCGGAAGAACCGCAGGCCGTCGTAGAAGCCCTCGTGCGCCAGGGCGCGGATCTGGGTGGCGTTCTGCGGCGCGATCTCCGGCGTCAGTTCGACGATGACCCGGCCCTTGTTGGTGTCGATCACCAGGACGTCGTTCGGGTCCGGCGTGCGCCAGTCGGACGGACCCGGCGCAGCGGGCTTCGCAGGCGCGGCCGGAACCGGCGCGGCGGCCTTCTTAGGCGCGGCCGACGCAGCGGCGGCGAAGGCCGCCAGACCGGCGGCGGCGATGAGGACGTGCTTCATGGGGCTCACTCGTAGCGGGCTCGCGGGGCGGACGCCAGCGGGCGGATTCAGGCGCGGCCAACCTTGCTGAGCAGCCGATCCTTGACCACCGGGCTGACGAACTTGGTCACGTCGCCGCCGAGCTGAGCGATTTCCTTGACCAGCTTCGAGGCGATCGCCTGGTGGCGCGGGTCGGCCATCAGGAACACCGTCTCGATCTCGCGGTCGAGTTGCTGGTTCATGGCGGTCATCTGAAATTCGAATTCGAAGTCGGCCACCGCGCGCAGGCCGCGGATGATCAGGCCCGCCTCCACCTCGCGAGCGAAGTGCATGGTGAGGCCCTCGAACGGCTGGACAACGATCTCGGCGCGGTTGCGTAGGGGCGCGACGGCTTCCTCGGCCATGGCCACGCGCTCTTCCAGGGTGAACATCGGCCCCTTGCCGGCGTTGATGGCGATGCCCAGCACCAGCTTGTCGACCAGCTTCACGGCGCGGCCGATCAGGTCCATGTGCCCATTGTGGATGGGATCGAAGGTGCCCGGATAAAGCCCGACCCGCTTCATTTGGCTGATCCCCCAACAACCTGACCATCGCCTTTCGCCGCCGCGAGAGGTTCTGGCAAGGGGAAACTTCGGCGAAGGCCGCTGCGGTCAGGTTTCCGGCGTGTCCGGAGCGTCTCCGCCATCCGCCGCGATCGCCTCGCCGCCCTCATCGTCGCCGTCCTCGCCGCTGTCGGCCAGGCGCTCGACCGAGACCACATGCTCGTCGGCGCTGGTGCGGAAGACGATGACGCCGGAGGTGTTGCGTCCGACCATGCGGACCTGGCTCACCGGGGTGCGGATCAGCTGGCCCTGGTCGGTGACGAGCAGGATCTGGTCGCTCTCCTCCACCGGGAACGACGCGGCCAGACGGCCACCGCGCTTGGTCAGGTCCTGCGCCAGCAGCCCCTGCCCGCCCCGGCCCGTGCGACGGAACTCGTAGGCCGAGGTCCGCTTGCCGTAGCCTTCGGTGGAGACCGTCAGGATGACCTCTTCCGCCGCGCCCAGGGCGGCGAACCGCTCCACGGACAGGGCCTCGTCGCCGACCTCTTCCTCTTCGTCCGAGGCGACAACCTCTTCGACCTCATCGCCTTCACCGCCGATGGCGCGGCGATTGGCGTTGGACTGCTTCACATAGGCCGCCCTCTCCGCCGGCGTCGCCTCGACCGAGCGCAGGATGGCCATCGAGATCACCGCGTCGCCCTCGGCCAGGCGGATGCCCCGCACGCCGGTGGAATCGCGGCCGGCGAACACCCGCACCTCGTCGGTGGCGAAGCGGATGCAGCGGCCAAGCGCCGTAGTCAGCAGGATGTCGTTCACGCCGGCGTTGCAGACGCCTACGCCGATGATCGAATCGCCCTCGTCCAGCTTCATGGCGATCTTGCCGTTGCGGCGCACATCGACGAAGTCGGAGAGCTTGTTGCGGCGGACGCCGCCCGACCGGGTGGCGAACATCACGTCGTACTGGTCCCAGCTCGCCTCGTCCTCCGGCAGCGGCAGGATGGAGGTGATGCTCTCGCCGGGCTCGATGGGCAGCAGGTTGACCCAGGCCTTGCCGCGCGAGGTCGGCGTGCCGACCGGCAGGCGCCAGACCTTCAGCTTGTAGGCCTTGCCGCCGGAGGAGAAGAACAGCACCGGCGTATGGGTGTTGGCGGAGAAGACGCGGGTCACCGCATCCTCGTCCTTGGTCGACATGCCTGACCGGCCTTTGCCCCCGCGGTGCTGGGTCCGGTAGATCGACAGCGGCGTGCGCTTCACATAGCCGCCGTGGGTCACGGTGATGACCATGTCCTCACGGGCGATCAGGTCTTCGTCCTCGACGTCGGCGTCACCTTCGACGATTTCGGTGCGGCGCGGCACAGCGAAGGCGGCCCTCACCTCCACGAGCTCCTCGCGGACGATGGCCATCACCCGCTCGCGCGAGCCCAGGATGTCGAGATAGCCCTGGATGGCGGCGGCCAGGGTCTCCGCCTCGCCGAAGATCTCGTCGCGGCCCAGGCCGGTCAGGCGCGACAGGGTCAGCGCCAGGATGGCGCGGGCCTGTTCGTCGGACAGCCGGATCTTCGAGCCCTCCACCACCACGGTGCGCGGGTCGGCAATCAGCTCCACCAGCGGCAGCATGTCGCCCGCCGGCCAGTCGCGGGCGATCAGGCGCTCGCGGGCTTCCGCCGGATCCTTGGACGAGCGGATGATGTGGATGAACTCGTCGATGTTGGCGACGGCGATGGCCAGGCCGACCAGCACATGGCCGCGGTCGCGGGATTTCGAGAGCTCGAACTTTGTGCGGCGGATAACGACCTCTTCGCGGAAGTCCACGAAGGCGGTGACCATGTCGCGCAGGCCCATCTGCTCGGGCCGCCCGCGGTTCAGCGCCAGCATGTTGACGCCGAACGAGGTCTGCAGCGGGGTGTAGCGGTAGAGCTGGTTCAGGATCACGTCGGCGGTGGCGTCGCGCTTCATCTCGATCACGACGCGCATGCCCTGGCGGTCGCTCTCGTCGCGCAGGTCGGCGACGCCCTCGATCCGTTTTTCCCGCACCAGTTCGGCGATGCGCTCGACCAGCGCAGCCTTGTTCACCTGGTAGGGGATGGAGTGGATGACGATCGCTTCCCGCTCCTTGCGGATCTCTTCGATCGTGGCCACGCCGCGCATGATCACCGAGCCGCGGCCGGTCATCAGCGCGGTGCGCGCGGGGGCGCGGCCGATGATCTGGCCGCCGGTCGGGAAGTCCGGGCCGGGCACGATGTCCAGCAGGGCTTCGAGGCTGACGTCGGCGTCGTCGACATAGGCCAGGCAGGCGTCGATCACCTCGCCCAGGTTGTGCGGGGGGATGTTGGTGGCCATGCCGACGGCGATGCCGCCGGCGCCGTTGACCAGCAGGTTCGGGATGCGGCTGGGCAGGACCACCGGCTCCTGTTCGGAGCCGTCGTAGTTGTCCTTGAAGTCGACCGTGTCCTTGTCGCGGTCCGCAAGGATCGCCATGGCCGCCT
>JAFEDM010000540.1 GCA_018241625.1 Pseudomonadota bacterium
CGAGTGTGGTCTTGGTGTCGGACGGCTCGTCCTGGGTGGACCAGGCCAGCAGATGCGGGTCGCCGATGTCGAAGCTGAGATCGCTCGACGCCGTGCGGATCTGGTAGAGCCCCGCGGCGTCGGCCGCCTTGGCCCAGGTCAGGACGTCCTGGCCCTGGGGCGTGGCGACCATGGTGTTGATGCCGCGAGCGGCCCAGGTCCCCATCAGGCTGGCCGGCTGCTGCCAGACGCCGAGCACAAAGAACTTCGGACCGGCGGCGGTGGCTTGAGCGGACAAGAGAAACCCTTGAAATCTGTGTTGAATCCGGCGCGGCGACGAACCGGACGCTAGGTCTCGTCTGGTAAAGAATACGCGCACGACGGCGCAGGGAAGCGCCGTCGCATCGGGCAAATCGTCTCAGGGCGCGGGCGCTGTCGGCGGCGCGACGGGGCTGGACGCCCTCGACTGAGCCATGCGCGGCGAGGCGCTAAAGCCGCGGGGGCGTCCCGGAATCGCGGCCTAGGCCGCGGCGCCTTCCTTGACGCGCTGGCGCGCGGCCTGGCGGGCGCCGATGGCGTCGATGACCTGGCCGCAGGCGCCCAGGCCGTAGGGCGGCATGTTGTTGTAGATGTTCTCGTACTGGCCGGGCCCGATGAAATAGGTCTCGTGCCAGATCCCCACGTCGCCGTTGGAGCCCACGGCCTTGTTGAACGCTTGCCACGCGGGCAGGTGGGCCAGATCGCGGGCCTTTGCGTAGGCCTCCAGCTTCTCGAAGCTTTCCCAGTATTGGGTCACCGTGGCGTTCGGGAAGCTGAAAAGGCTCTCGGCGTGCAGCAGGCCGAGCTGCGGGTTCTTGTAGAGCTCGGCGATCATTCGACCCATGGCGGTCGCGACCGGCAGCCACTTCCAGAACTTCCACGGCTTGTTCAACCGCATGCCGATCAGGAAGAGCACGAAGCCGCCCTCCCGCTCTGCGCATACCCGCCGCGCCACGATCTTCGCCATCGGTTGTCCTCCGCCTTCGGCGCAAGCGCCGCCGAACGACGCTATCCGGATGTGCCTTCCGCGTCACGGCCGTGAGCCTGCGGATCAAGCGCCACTTGCCATTTTCGGCGCGGGCGCCAATCTCCCCGGCTCCCGTTTCGGGGCCTCTTTGAAAACCGGTGAGCCGTCATGGACCGTTCCGCGGCCCAGGCGTCCTCCCTTGCGGGAGGGCGCGTCCTTCCCGTCCGCACTGAGCTGGCCGAGCTTCTCAAGCTCTCCGGGCCGGTGGTGATCTCGCGCCTGGGCATCATGGCCATGGGCCTGTCGGACGCCATCGTGGTGGGGCGCTATTCGGCGGTGCAGCTGGGCTACCACGCCTTGGGCTGGGCGCCGTCCAGCGTGATCGTGACCATGGCCATCGGCCTGTTGACGGGCATCCAGGTGATGACCGCCCGCGCCATCGGGCAGGGACGGCGATCGGAAACGGGCGCGGTGCTGCGCCGGGGCCTGAGCTACGCCCTTTGGGTCGGGCTGGTGTCGGCGGTTGGCCTGGCGCTCCTGGGGCCGCCGTTCCTGCACGCGATCGGTCTGGAGCGGAGCTTGGCGGACGGCGCCACCCGGGCGCTGCTGGTCTTTGCCCTGTCGCTGCCCGGCTACACCATCAGCGTCGCCGCCGCCTCCTGGCTGGAGGGGCTGTCGCGGCCGGGGCCGTTCGCCTGGGCCATGTGGATCGCCAACCTGCTGAATCTGGCGTTGGACCTGCTGTTGGTGCCGGGGACCCTTGGCCTGCCGGCGCTAGGCGCGGTGGGCGGCGCCTGGGCCACCACCGGGGCGCGGACCTTCCTCGCGGTGGTCACCCTAACCTACATCGCCCGCATGCCGGAGGCGCGCGAACTCGGTGTCTTCGACAAGCCGCCGCGCGACCGCGCCGCGGAGGCGGAGCAGCGGCGCATCGGCTTCGGGGCCGGGGCGTCGAACTTCTTCGAGGTGGCGGCCTTCTCCAGCATGAACATCATCGCCGGCTGGATCGGCGGCCTGGCGGTGGCGGCTTGGGCCATCGTGCTCAATGTGGCGGCCATCGTCTTCATGGTGCCGCTGGGCGTGGCGACCGGGGCCGCGGTGCGCGTCGGCCGCGCCTACGGTGCGCGCGAGCCGCGGAATGTCGTCCGCGCCGCCCTCGTGGCCTTCGGCGTCATCAGCCTGTTCGGCGCGGCCGTTGGCCTGGCGGTCTGGCCCAACGCCGCCCTGATCTCGAAGGCCTACACAGACAACCCGCAGACCCTGGCCATCGCCATCCCCGCCCTGGTGGTGTCCTGCCTGATGTACCTGCCGGACTGCCTGCAGGTTGTGACCGCCCAGTCGCTGCGCGCCCGCGGCGACGTCTGGGTCCCGACCGGCACGCACCTCACCAGCTACATCGTGGTCATGGCGCCCCTGGCCTGGTGGCTGGCGATTCCGCAGCGCATGGGCATCGTCGGCGTCTCATGGGCGGTGGTGATCGCCAGCGTGATCTCGGCGGTTCTGTTGCTGGGCCGCTTCTGGATTCTCAGCCGCCGCGACGCGCCGGGCGGCTAACCGAAGGCCCTAACCGACTCCGAGGATCCAGCCTTCCTCGCGCTCGGCGTCGAGCACCACATCGGCGGCGGTCCCCTTCGGCGGGCCGAAGGTGTCGCCCAGCTTGTTCGCCTCGTCCAGCTTGGCGAAGTGCTCGGCCAGCACGCGCACCTGGGTCTGGTCCTTCACCTCGCCCGGCAAGGCCGCGCCCTTCAGCATGGAGGGGTAGACCTCCGCCAGCACCAGGTCGACGCCTTCGAGATCCGCCTCGGTCAGCGCCTTGAAGCCGGTTTCGAACGGCCAGACCCGGGCCGCATCGCCGCGCGCCTGCTTCAGGCGGCGCACCGCCGGTATGCCCACCAGCGCCTGACCGCCGACCGAGCCGTTGTAATAGGTCTTCCAGATCGAAGAGGCGGCGTGGCCGACAACCTCGCCGTGGCGAAACTCCGGGAGGTCGCCCGGCCCGTGCGGATGCAGGCGGGTCGCCGTCAGCGTGGTCTGCGCCTCCTTCGGCGGGCAGCCCCAGAAGGGGAACGGCCCGTCGGTCAGCAGGCGGTTCAGCTGGGCGGCCACGTTGAAGCGATTGTTGATGTTGGTCGGCTTGTCGACCACCCGCTTGCCGAGCTCGTCCCAGGCCGCGCGCCAGGCCGGCTCGCCCTTCAGCTTGGCCGCTGCCGCGAAGCCGCGCGGGAAGCCCAGCGGGAAGTCGAAACCCACCAGGGCGCGCTCCGACCGCTTCTTGAAGTCGGCCAGCAGGGCGTTGAGCTTGGCCTCCGCCTCGGCGCGCGTCGGCGGGTTGAAGCTTTCGAACGCCAGCCGGAACCGCACGTCGCGCTTCAGCACGCCGATCCAGACGGAATCGGCGCCGGTGGTGGGCTTCGACGCCGCGCTCCAATCGACGATCACATAGGCGCTGAACAGGCGCGGCACTTGGCGAGACTCCGAGAATGGACGAGGGGTTCTAGCCCCTGGAGCGTGACGGTCCAATCACAGCTTTCAGCCCAGCTTGACCAGCATCTTGCCCATGTTCTCGCCCCGGAAAAGGCCGATGAAGGCGTCGGGCGCCTTGTCCAGGCCCTCGAACACCGTCTCCTTCCAGGTGACCTTGCCCTCGGCGACCCATTTCGACAGGTCGGCGATGAAGGCGGGCATCATCCCGAAGTGATGGCTGACGATGAAGCCTTCCATGCGGATGTTCTTGCCGATGATCTGGGCCAGGTTCGACGGGCCGGGCTCGGGCTTGGTGGCGTTGTAGATCGAGATCATCCCGCAGATGGCGAAGCGGGCGAACGGCTTGGCCGCATTCAGCGCCGCCTCGAGATGCGCGCCGCCGACGTTGTCGAAATAGACGTCGATGCCGTCCGGCGCCGCGGCCGCCAGGGCCGCGTTGAGGTCGGGGGTCGCCTTGTAGTCGATGACCTGGTCCACTCCGATGGACTTCAGCCACGCGACCTTCTCCGCGCCGCCCGCCGAGCCGATCACCGTGTGGCCCTTGGCCTTGGCGATCTGGCAGACCATGGCGCCCACCGCGCCCGCCGCGCCGGAGACGAAGACCACGTCGCCATCCTTCAACCCGGCGATCTTCAAGAGGCCCGCATAGGCGGTCAGACCCGGCATGCCGGCGGCGCCCAGGAAGGCCTGGGGCGGCAGGCCGCGGGGGTCGAGCTTCTGCAGGGCTGAAGCCGGCGCATTGAAGCCGTCGCGCCAGCCGAAGAAGGAGTTCACCAGGTCGCCGGGCTTCAGCGACGGGTCGTTGGACTGGGTCACCTCGCCGATGGCGCCGCCCTGCAGCGCCTCGCCCAGCTGGAACGGCGGCGAGTAGCTCTTCACGTCGTTCATGCGCCCGCGCATGTAGGGATCGACCGTCATCCAGAGGTTCTTGACCTGCACCTCGCCGGGGCCCGGCGCGGGCAGCTCGACCGTGGCCGTCTCGAAGTTGTCGTGGGTGGGCAGGCCTGTGGGGCGGCTCTTCAGGCGGATCTCGCGAACGGTGGTCATGGCGGCTTCCCTATGCGCAGAGGTCGCGGCGCGTTTGCGGCCGCGTTCAAACGACCGTTTAGCTCGCCTGGCCGGGTGGCGTCG
>JAFEDM010000541.1 GCA_018241625.1 Pseudomonadota bacterium
CAGAAACGCTTCGACACCATGACCGTCCCCAAGACAGCGCCCCCAAGCGCCCGTCCCCCCGGACCCGATCGAGGGCGCGCAGCCTCCAGGTAGCTGCGCCGTAAGGGACAACCTCAGGTCTCAGGACCCGCGGCCGAAGTCAAATGAACGTCTGGTAAGGCGTTAACCGCCGCCGATCGTGGCCCCGCCCTCGGCCAGCGCATCGGCCACCCGGTTGGCCAGTTCACGCTCCTCGAACGGCTTGCGGATCACGTGATGCTCGTCCACGTGGGTGATCGCCGCCAGGTCCGCATAGCCGGTGACGAACAGCACCGGCAGGCCCGGCCGCTTGCTGGCGGCGGCGCGCGCCACCTCCGCCCCAGTCATGCCCGGCATGGCGAAGTCCAGCAGCATCAGGTCGATGCGCCCGCCGCGGTCCAAGATGTCCAGGGCCGCGCCGCCGCTGCCGGCCTGCAGCACCGAGAAACCCAGGTCCTTCAGCATCCCGGCGGTCGTCTCGCGCACGGCGTTGTCGTCGTCGACCAGCAGGATCACCGCACCCGGGTGGGTCGCGCGCAGCCGTTCGGCTACCAGCGACGGGACCGCGACCGGCGCCGCCTTCGCGCGCGGAAGATAGACCCGCACCGTCGTCCCTTCGCCCGGCCGGGTCTGCAGACGCACCCCGCCGCCGGACTGCTTGGCGAACCCCAGAACCTGCGGCAGGCCCAAGCCCGAGCCGCGCCCGACGCCCTTGGTGGTGAAGAAGGGTTCAAACACTCGGGCCACGGTGTCGGCGTCCATGCCGCTGCCGGTGTCGCGCACGCACAGCACCACATAGTCGCCGGGCTCGGGATCCTCGGGCCGGGTGCGCGGGCGGCGCAGCCGCGCGTTGCTGGTCTCCACATGGATCTTCCCGCCCATCGGGGTCGCGTCGCGCGCGTTGATGGCCAGGTTCAGGATGACCATCTCGATCTGGGTCGGGTCGACCTGGGCGGCCCACAGATCGCGCGCCAGGTGGGTCTCCAGCGCGACACCGCCGCCGATCGTGCTGCGCAGCAGGTCCTCGAGGCCGCCGATCGCCTCGTTCAGGTTGACCGCCTTGGGCTCCAGCTTCTGGCGGCGGGAGAAGGCCAGCAGCTGGCCGGTCAGCTTGGCGCCCCGCTCGGCGGCGATGCGCATCATCTCCAGCCGCTTCTTGTCGTCCGGCTGGGCCTGCTTCTCCAGGCGGCTGAGATTGCCCAGCACCACGGTCAGCAGGTTGTTGAAGTCGTGCGCCACGCCGGCGGTGAGCTGGCCCACGGCTTCCAGCCGCTGCATGCGCATCACCGTGGCCTCGACCTTCTCGCGCTCGACCATTTCGGCGAGCAGCTGGCGGTTGGCGGCGGCCAGTTCGCCGGTCCGTTCGTCGACCCGTCGCTCCAGGGTGTCCGCCGCCACCTCGGCCTCGCGCTGGCGGGCCCGGGCGCGCACCGCCGAGCGGGCCGCGCTCAGCAGGGTGGTCGGATGCAGCGGGCGCTCCAGGATGGTGACGTTGCCAAGCCGGGCGATCGCCGCCTGGCTGCCCAGGGTGACCGGCGCGTTGCGGGTGCGCAGGAAGATGATCGGGAAGTCGGACCACGGCGGCTGCCGCGCGAGCCAGGCTTCCAGGGCCTGGGTCTCGATCCGGTCCAGGGTCTCCTGCGCCACGATCAGGCCCGAGCCGCGGCCGAGGTCCAGCCCCGGATCGCGGACATCCTCCAGCGGCTCGCAGGCGATGCCCGCGGTTCCCAGGATGTCGCAGATCACCTGGCTGTCACGGCCGGTGGTCGCCAGGACGAAGAGGGGACCGGGCGCGCGCTCAGTCGCCATTCGGCCTCGTTTCCAGGAGCGACTCGGCGACGCCGGAGAAGGACGGCACGCCGGTCAGCACCCCGTGGAACTTGTCCAGCACCGGCCCGACCCGCAGGCCGTGACTGTCGATGAGGAACTCCCGGATCGTCGTCTCGTGTCCGCCGGTGCGCTTCTTGAGCACCGAAAGCGCCCGGCGAATCTGCCCTTGCGCCTCGAAGAAGCGCAGCATCAGCACATTGTCGCTGACATAGGTCAGGTCGACGCTGGACTGCATGGGTCCGACCAAGCCGTGCTGGGCCAGGACCACCAAGGTCAGCACGCCCTGCTGGCCCAGATAGGTCAACAGCTCGTGCATCTGCAGCGCCAGGAAGTTCTCTTCCGGCAGGGCGTTCTGATAGCCGGTGAGGGAATCGATCACCACGATCCGCGCGCCCTTGCCCACCTGATCGCTGATCCTCCCGTTCAGCTCGCCGGGCGCGAGTTCGGCCGGATCCACGTGCTCCAGTACGAGCAGGCCGTCGGCTTCATAGGCCGCCAGGTCCACGCCGATGCCCTTGGCGCGCTTCAGCAGCACCCGGCGGCTTTCGTCGAAGGAGACGACCAGCCCCTTCTCGCCGCGGTCCAGGGCCGCGCGCAGGAACTGCAGGCACAGGGTCGACTTGCCCGAGCCCGCGGGGCCGATCACCAGCGTGCCGGTGCCGCGATCCAGGCCGCCGCCCAGGAGCTTGTCCAGCTGCTCTATGCCGGTCCCGACCGGCGTCTCGTCCGAATATTCGGTGTGGTGCTCGGCTGCGATCAGCCGCGGATAGACCACCACGCCGCCGGTCTGGATGACGAAGTCGTGGTAGCCGCCGCGGAACTCGCGGCCGCGCATCTTGAAGACCCGCAGGCGCCGCCGATCGCCCCCGAACTGAAGGGGGTTCTGCTGCAGGCGCACCACCGCATGCGCCAGGCTGTGCAGGCTGGTCTCCTCGATCTCCTGGGTCAGGTCGTCCAGGAACAGGGCCGTGCAGCCCTGGGCGGACAGGAAGTGCTTCAGCGCCAGCACCTGGCGGCGGTGACGAAGCGGGCTCTGCGACAGCAGCCGGATCTCGGACACGCTGTCGAACACCACCCGATGCGGCTTCAGCCGCTCCACCTCCTTCATGACCATATTGACGGTCTCGCCCAGCTCGAGGTCCGAGGCGTAGAGCACCGTCTGATCCTGCTGCGGGTCGAGGGTCAGCTCGGGCGGGATCAGTTCGAAGATGTCGATGCCGTCCAGCGACCAGCCGTGGGTCTTGGCGCTGCGCAGCAGCTCCTCGCGGGTCTCGGATAGGGAGACGTAGAGGCCGCGCTCGCCCTGCTCGCGTCCCTCCATCAGGAACTGCAGCGCCATGGTGGTCTTGCCGGCGCCGGGCGCGCCTTCGATCAGGTGCAGGCTCGAGCGCGCGTAGCCGCCGGCCATCACATAGTCGAGGCCAGGCACGCCGGTCGGCACGGGTGCGCCAGGCGTCAGGTCCTCACGTTTCGAGTCATCATCCGCCAAGGCCGGCCCTCCGCGCCGATCCGTCCATAGCCCCCAGGTTCCGCAGAAGACCTGCGGCGGGACGGCGCGCGCTCCAGTCGGCGTCCCGCGTCGCGGGCGCAAGCACCCTGCAACGCGTCACACAACGGCTTATGGCCTAGCCGGTTGCATCCGACTGTCGGCTGGCCGTCAGTCCACGACGTTTTCCAAGGGGCAAAGCCGTCGGGAAGTCAGCGGAACGGGGGCTCGTCGAAGCTGCGCAGCTTGCGCGAGTGCAGCCGCGGCCCCTCCTGGCGCAGCAGGTCGATGGTGGCGATGCCGATCTGCAGGTGCTGGCTGATCGCCCGGTCGTAGAAGGCGTTGGCCTGACCCGGCAGCTTGATCTCGCCGTGCAGCGGCTTGTCCGAGACACAGAGCAGGGTCCCGTAGGGCACCCGGAAGCGGTAGCCCTGGGTGGCGATGGTGGCGCTCTCCATGTCGATGGCCACCGCCCGGCTCTGGTTGAACCGCAGTGCGCTCGACGAATAGCGGAGCTCCCAGTTGCGGTCGTCGGTGGTGACCACCGTGCCGGTGCGCAAGCGTCGCTTCAGCACCTCGCCCGTCTCGCCGGTGACCTGCTCGGCCGCCGCGTTCAGGGCCACCTGCACCTCGGCGATCGGCGGGATCGGGATCTCCGGCGGCAGGATGCCGTCCAGCACATGGTCGTCGCGCAGATAGGCGTGCGCCAGGACGTAGTCGCCGATGGTCTGGCTGCCGCGCAGGCCGCCGCAGTGGCCGATCATCAGCCAGGCCTGCGGTCGCAGCACCGCCAGGTGGTCGCAGATCGTCTTGGCGTTGGAGGGGCCGACCCCGATGTTGACCAGGGTGATGCCCGCGCCGCCCTCGGCCATCAGGTGGTAGGCCGGCATCTGGTGCTTGCGCCAGGCGGCGTTCTGGACGACCGCCTCGGGATCCTGGGTCGTGGCGTCCACGAGGACGTTCCCCGCCGCCGAAAGCGCCGTGTAGGGGCTGTTCGGATCCTTGATCTGCTCGCAGCTCCAGCGGACGAACTCGTCCACATAGCGGATGTAGTTGGTGAACAGGATGTACTGCTGCACGTGCTGGGCCGGCGTGCCCGTATAGTGCTGCAGCCGCGCCAGCGAGAAATCGGTCCGCAGGCCGTCGAACAGGGCCATGGGCCGCGGCTGGTCGGGATGCTGGGCCCAGGCGCCGTCGGCCACCTCGTCGCCGATGAAGGCGAGCTCCGTGGTCGGGAAGTGCCGGGCGATCTCGGCCGAGCCCATGTCCGCCATCGCCGCGTCGGCCTGGCCGTCCAGTACATAGGGGAACGGGATCTCCTGGCGGGACCGGCCGACCTCGATCTCGACGTTGAAGTCCTGCATCAGCAGGCTCAGCTGTTCGATCAGGTAGGCGCGGAACCACGAGGGCCGGGTCACCGTCACCGCATAGTGGCCGGGCGCGCCGATGCGGGCGTAGGCGCGGCTGGTGCGCGGGAAGGCCTCGCCTTGGGGCCAGTGGAGCCGCAGCTCCGGATAGGCGAAGGCGCCGGCGGCGCGTTGCGCGGGGTCCGGCGGAGCGCCGCCGGCCATGAAACTCTTGAGCGCGGTCCGCAGGGCCTCAACGCTCCTGCGGTATTCCTCGTCCAGCCGATCCACGATGCCGGCTGCTTCTGTCTTCGATGTCATTCCGAGGCCTTATAGCCCCCGCGCCCAAGCTTGGCGAGCGGGCGAGGCGATGGGGGCCTGCGACGCGCGCCGATGCGGAACTGTCACAGGCCGGGTCTAGCAAGGTCGGATGTCCGCATCGCGACCCTCCCTGCGAGACCAGTTCGCCAGCGCGCTCGCGAACGCCCATCCGCTGGTATTCACCGCAGTGGCCGGCCTGGCGGGCTTTTCGGCCTATTTCGCCATGTACGCCTTCCGCAAGCCGTTCACCGCGGCGACTTTCGAGGGCGTGACGGGCTGGGGCTTCGCCCTCGACTACAAGATCGCCCTCGTCCTGGCGCAGGTGGCCGGCTATGCCCTCTCCAAGTTCATCGGGGTCAAGGTGGTCTCCGAGATCGCTCCGACCCGCCGCGCCGCCGCCATCGTGGGGCTCATCGCCCTCTCTTGGCTGGCGCTGATCGCCTTCGCCCTGCTGCCCGCGCCCTGGAACGTGGCGGCGATGTTCGTCAACGGCCTGCCGCTCGGCATGATCTGGGGCCTGGTCTACGGCTTCATGGAGGGCCGCCGGGTCTCCGAGGCCCTGGCGGCCATGCTGTGCGCCAGCTTCATCCTGTCGTCGGGCGTGGTGAAGTCCGTGGGGACCTGGCTGATGCAGACCCTGCATGTGGACCGTTTCTGGATGCCGGCGGCCACCGGCGCCCTGTTCTTCCCGCTCCTGCTGGTCTCGGTCTTCGTGCTGAACGCCCTGCCGCCGCCCAGCCCGCGCGACGAGGCCGAACGCGTGCGCCGCCAGCCGATGACCGCGCCCGAGCGCGCCGCCTTCCTGGCGGCCTACGCGCCCGGCCTCTTCGCCATCATCCTGGGCTACGTCCTGCTCACCGCCTTCCGCGACTACCGCGACAACTTCGCCGCCGAGATCTGGAAGGCCCTGGGCTTCGGCGGCGAGGCGGCGATCTTCTCGGCCAGCGAACTGCCCGTCGCCGTCATCGCCCTGATCGGCATGGCGGCGATCATCGCGGTGCGCGACAACCGCCGCGCCCTGCTGGTGATCCACGCCATGATCGTCCTGGGCTTCGCCGTCGTGGGCCTGTCGACCCTGGCCTTCCAGGCGCATCTGCTGGGGCCGCTGCCGTGGATGATCCTGGCCGGCTGCGGCCTCTACCTGGCCTACAACCCGATCAACGCCGTCCTCTTCGACCGGCTGGTGGCGGTCAGCGGCCAGGCGGCCACCGCCGGCTTCCTGATCTATGTGGCCGACAGCTCCGGCTACCTGGGCAGTGTCGCGGTCCTGCTGTGGCGCAACTTCGGGCAGGGCCAGCTGGACTGGCTGCAGTTCTTCATCATGGGCGCCTATGTCACCGCCGTGGTGGGCGGCGCGGCGACCGCGGTCGCCGCCCTCTACTTCCACCGCCGCTCGGCCCGTCCGCTGGCGGCCGCCGTTCCCGCCGCGGCCGAGCCCGCCTTCCTCGCCGCCGACTGACGCCATGGCCGATGACGCCCGCCCGCGCGACCAGGACATCCGCCTGCTGGACGCTGGCGCGGCGCTGGAGGTCCGGCTGGACGGCGTCACCCGTCGCTTCCACGCCATCTGGCTGCGCGACAACGCCCAGGACGCCACGACCCGCAGCCCATCGAACCGCCAGCGGCTGATCACCCTCACCGAGATCCCCGCGGACATACGCATCGCCGACGCCCGCTGGCGCGACGGCGCGCTCGCCGTCAGCTTCGCGCCCGAGGGCCTGAGCGTCCTCTTCGACGCCGACTGGCTCGCCACCCACGCCTACGACCGCGCGCCGCCGCCCACGCCAGGCTGGACGGGGCATGAGGTCGTGCGCTGGGCCGCGGCGGACGCAGGCGACCTGGTGAGCGAGGACTATGCCGAGGTGCGTGGCAGCCTTGCCGCGCGGCGGCGCTGGCTGGCGGCCGTGCGCCGCCACGGTTTCGCCCGGCTGTCCGGCGTTCCCACCACGTCCGGCGCGGTCTGCGAGGTCGCCGGGCTGTTCGGCCATGTGCGCGAGACCAACTACGGCCGCTGGTTCGACGTGCGCGCCCAGGTCGACGCCGCCAACCTGGCCTATACCAACCTCGGCCTGCAGGCGCACACCGACAATCCCTACCGCGACCCGGCGCCGGGCCTGCAACTGCTGGCCTGCCTGGCCAACAGCGTGGACGGCGGCGAGTCCCTGGTCGTCGACGGTTTCAAGGTCGCGGAGCGGCTGCAGGCGCAGGACCCCGAAGGCTTCGCCCTGCTGGCGCGCCATCCGGCCCGCTTCGAATACGCCGCGTCCGGCGTGCGCCTCGCCGCCAAGCGCCCGATCCTGGAGCTCGGGTCCGACGGCGAGCTGATCGCCGTGCGCTTCAACAACCGCTCGGCTGCCCCCTTCACCGACATCCCCTACGCCGAGATGGCCGCCTACTACGCCGCCTACCGGCGCATGGCCGAGCTGGTCGAGGCGCCGGAGCTGGGCGTCCGTTTCCGCCTGGCGCCGGGCGAGCTGTTCATCGTCGACAACCTGCGCGTCCTGCACGCGCGCACCGCCTTCACCGGCGAGGGCGCCCGCTGGCTGCAGGGCTGCTACGCCGACCGCGACGGCCTGTTCTCGACCCTGGCCGTGCTGGAGGAGACCCCCCGATGACCGACCGTGGCGAGATCATCCTGGCGCGGCTGGAGGACCTCTTCGCCCGGCGCGGTGCCGAGGCCTATCTGGGCGAGCCGGTCACCGTCGCCCAGCATATGCTCCAGTGCGCCGACCTCGCCCGCGCGGAGGGCGCGCCGGACGCCCTGGTCGCCGCCGCCCTGCTGCACGACATCGGCCACCTGACCGGCCCGTTGGGCGAATACACGCAGGCCGACACCTTCGACCGCCGCCACGAGCAGGCCGGCGCCGAGACCCTGGCGGGCGCCTTCCTCCCAGCGGTGGTGGAGGCGGTTCGCCTGCACGTGGACGCCAAGCGCTATCTCTGCGCGGCCGACGCGACCTATCGCGACCGGCTCACGCCCGCCTCGCAGCACACGCTCAGTCTTCAGGGCGGCCCGATGAGCCCAGCGGAGGTCGCCGCCTTCGAGGCCCGGCCGCACCACGAGGCCGCCGTGCAGGTGCGCCTGTGGGACGACGCCGGCAAGGACGCGGCGCGCGCGGCCCTCGCCTTCGCGGATTTCCGCCCCCTGCTGCAGCGGCTGATCGAATCCCACGCAGCCGCGGCCCCTTGAGCCGTCCCGCCGACCGCCAGGATGGACGCCGCCCGCGTTCCCGGCCACAAAGCGCGGCTTAATCAGTCGGCTGGGGCCTAGATGCATCGACTTTTCACCTACCTCATCGTCACAGCCATGGTGCTGGGCGTCGCGACCGGCTGGGCGGTGCACGAGTACACGGCGCCCGCCACCGCCAAGGCCGTGGCCGACAACCTCTCCATCGTCACCGACGTCTTCCTGCGCCTGATCCGGATGATCATCGCGCCCCTGGTGCTCACCACCCTGGTGGCCGGCATCGCCCACATGGAGGATAGCGCCAGCGTCGGACGCGTCGGGATCAAGACGCTGGGCTGGTTCATCGCCGCCTCGCTGGTCTCGCTGACCATCGGCCTGGTGATGGTCAACATCATGCAGCCGGGCGCCGGCATGCACCTGGCCGTCCCGGAGACCGCGGGTGGCGCCAAGGCGGCCGTCGACACCGCCAAGTTCAACCTCAAGGACTTCATCACCCACATCTTCCCGAAGTCGATCGTCGAGGCGATGGCCAACAACGAGATCCTGCAGATCGTCGTCTTCTCGATCTTCTTCGGCACCGCGATCTCGGCCATCGAGGACCGCGCGCCGATCGTGCTGCAGGCCATCGAGCAGGTGGCTAACATCATGCTGAAGGTCACCAGCTATGTGATGCGCACCGCGCCGCTGGCGATCTTCGCCGCGCTCGCCGCCACCATCGCCACCCAAGGCATCGGCGTGCTGCTCACCTACGCCAAGTTCGTCGGCGGCTTCTACGTCTCGCTGGTGCTGCTCTGGGGCCTGCTGGTCGGCGCCTTGGTGCTGTTCGTCGGCCGTCGCACGCTCGACCTAATGGGGGCCATCATCCGCGGCCCGGCCCTGCTGGCCTTCTCCACTGCCTCGTCGGAAGCGGCCTATCCCGGCACCCTGCAGGCGCTGGAGGAATGGGGCGTGGCCAAGCGGATCGCCAGCTTCGTCCTGCCGCTGGGCTACTCGTTCAACCTCACCGGCACGATGATGTACTGCACCTTCGCGACCCTCTTCGTCGCCCAGGCCTACGGCATCCCGATGTCGATCAGCCAGCAGATCACCATGCTGCTGCTCTTGATGATCACCTCCAAGGGCGTGGCCGGCGTGCCACGCGCCTCGCTGGTGGTGATCGCCGCCACCCTCACCTACTTCCACCTGCCCGAGGCCGGCCTGCTGCTGATCCTGGCGGTCGACAACCTGCTGGACATGGGCCGCTCGGCCACCAATGTGGTCGGCAACTCGGTGGCCGCCGCCGTCGTTGCGAAATGGGAAAAGCGCATCGGGCCGCCGCAAGAGGTCGCCTAGAGGAGAACCGCGCATGAAGTTCGCCGCCGCCGCGTTCGCGACCCTGGTTGCGGCCGCCGCCGCCCCGCTCGCCCAGGCCCAGACCAATATCGGGACCCAGGCGCCGGAGGCCGCGCTGCCGTTCCAGATGACCCAGGTGGCCAGCTTCAACCTGCCCTGGCGCATCGCCTTCCTGCCCGACGGGCGGATGCTGATCACCGAGAAGGTGGGGCCGATCTTCCTGGTCACCGAGAAGGGCGAGAAGATGCCGGTCGAGAACGCGCCCAAGGTGCTGGCCCAGGGCCAGGGCGGCATGATGGGCGTCTTCTTGTCGCCGCATTACGCCCAGGACCACTTCGTCTACCTGACCTATGCGGAGCCCGGCGAACCCGGCGGTTCGAGCCTGGCGCTGGCCCGCGCCCGCTTGGCGCTCGGCAAGGACAAGGCCAGCCTAGAGGACCTGAAGGTGATCTGGCGCGACGGCGGCCGCGGCAAGGGCGGCCAGTTCGGCGCCCAGGTGGCCTTCTCGCCCGACGGCAAATACCTGTTCCTGACCAGCGGCGATCGCCAGCGGATGACGCCGGCCCAGGATCCCAACAGCCCGCTGGGCAAGATCCTGCGCCTGACCCTCGACGGCAAGCCGGCGCCGGGCAATCCGATGGCCGGCAAGACCGGCGCGGAAAGCCTGCCGATCATCGACCCGCCGATCGACACCGAGAAGGCCAAGACCGCGCCCGTCGTCTACACCTACAGGTTCCCCGGCCCGAACCTGACGCCCGCCGAGACCTGGGCCATGGGCTTCCGCACGCCCTACGGCCTGGCCTTCGCCCCCGACGGCAAGCTGTGGGAGGCCGAAATGGGCCCGCGCGGCGGCGACGCCCTGAACCTGATCGAGCCCGGCAAGAACTACGGCTGGCCGCTGGCCCGCTATGCGGTCAACTACAATGGCGTGCCGATCCCCAGCCCGGACAGCGTCCCCGGTGTCACCAAGCCGGTGCTCTACTGGACGCCGGTGATCGATGTGGGGAACCTGATGTTCTACTCGGGCAAGATGTTCCCGCAGTGGAAGGGCTCGGCCTTCGTCAGCGGCCTGGGCACCCGGACGCTGAACCGCATCGTGATCAGCGGCGCGACCGCGAAATCGGCCGAGCGCTGGGCCGTCGGCCACCGCATCCGCGACGTGGAACAGGGTCCCGACGGGGCGCTGTGGCTGCTCGAAGACGCCGCGCCCGGCGGCCTCTTCAAGCTGACGCCGAAGTAGATACCTCCCCAGCTATGCGGGGGAGGTAGAGGGTTCATTTCCCCGCGGACGGCGGCGGGCCGGGCGGCTTGCTGAATTCCAGCCCCGGAATGGCGGCGCCCTTCGATCCGGCCGCGACGGCGTTGTAGATCGCCGTCCCCACCGGGCTGTAGGTGATCGCCTCGGTCAGGACGAAGACGCCCAGGATGACCGCCAGGCCGCGGAACCAGGCCGGATGCACCCGGCCGTCGCGCCGCCAGTCGGCGTACATCCCGGCCGCTGGGAAGATCAGGCCGACCGCGAAGGCCGCTTCCCAGGCCCAGGGGATCAGCAGGGGCATCGGCAACAGGCGGCCGAACGCCGGGCCCATCATCAGGGTCATGCCGCTGAAGTGCAGCCGCCGGTGCCAGTCGGTCTGCTTGCGCAGCGCGATCGCCGCATAGGTCAGGGCCGCGAAGCCGAACAGGCTCATCGGATCGAAGACCATGAACTGCTGCGGCCGGAAGATGAACGGCACGCGCCCCATGCGCACATCGAACGCCGTCACCGCGCACCCCATGACCAGCATCAGCGCCACCCAGCCGGCGGCGAACCAGCCCAGCCGGCGGTGCAGGGCGATGTTGCCCGCGCCCACCAGCAGGGCCTGGGTCAGGTAGATCGCGATCCAGGTCATGAAGGTGATGGCGTGGGCGTGGACCATCGGCGGCGCGCCGAAGCTCGAGCGCCCCGCCGCGAGCTGGGCGGAAAACGCCACGGCGACGGTCAGGGCCATGACGATCGCCCCGCCCACGAAGAACCGGTCGTCGCTCCGCCCGGATGAGGACGGCAGCCCTTCAGCGATAGCAGCCATTTCAGTCTTCCCCCGAAGAACATTGGTGGGCGGACTGTGCCACCGAGTCCGCGGCGGGGCCAGACGGCGCAACCAACCGGCCGCCCGCGAATTATGGCCAAATCGGGGCGCAGCGGTGCGTCCGATTGAGAAAGTCAATCCGATTCAAATAGACAATCGATTATATCTTACCCGTCACCCATGCGATCCAGGCTTGGCTGTTTCGATCCATCCGGGAAACGACGAAATGCTCGACTGCTGGCTGCGCGTACGCAACGAACGGGGCTCTTGGGAGGACCGCGCGTCCTTCCTCGCCGACAACGACGCCCAGGCGATGCGCTTGGCCCGTCAGCTGGTTCCCACCGGCGAGATCAAGGTTAGGCGCGGTGAGCGGGAGATCGCCTGATAGGCGAATTCCTGATACCGCCAACGCCTCCATGCGTCTTCATTTGATATGATCTTTATAGTGCAGAATTGAAACAATCTCAGTATTTGGAAAAGCTTGTAAAATTACTCCGGATCCGGCAATTGGAGCCCCGGGGGATTTCGAGAATGCAGGACTGCTGGCTGCGCGTCCTTAATACCGAGGGTCGCTGGGAGGACTTCGCAAGCTTCCTGGCGGACGACGACGCCGAGGCGATCGCCCTGGCGCGGCGGCTGGCGCCGACCAGCGTCATCCAGGTGTGGCGGGGCGAGCGCCGGCTGCGCCTGCCCAAAACCGCGCCTTAAGGGTCTGCGCGCGCCGCCGAATCCCCCGGAAGCGGGACCCAGGCTTTTCCGGTGATCTCAGGCGCCAGGCTCCGCCGCTCCGCGCACATCTCTCGTCAACCATGTCGCTTAACGCGGGATTCGCCTCACGGGCGGTATTCGGGGCGTCTGATCCCCGTCGCCAGAAGGCCGCCTGCGCCCGTGTCCGAACGCGTCCACAAGATCGTCGACCTCGAGGCCCGGGTGGCCGAGCTGGAATCCGAGCGTGAGCTCACCCTGCGCCTGGCGCAGACCGACAGCCTGACCGGTCTGGTGAACCGCGGCGCCTTCACCGCCGCCCTCTGCGAACAGCTGGAACGCGCCAGCCTGGACGACAGCCGGGTCGCCCTGTTCGTCGTCGACCTGGATCGCTTCAAGCACCTCAACGACAGCCTGGGGCACCATGCCGGCGACCTCTACCTCGCCGAGGTGGGCGAGCGGCTGCGCGCCGACGCCCAGCCCGGCGAACTGGTGGCGCGCCTCGGCGGCGACGAGTTCGCCCTGATCTGCCCCCTGGGCGCGGCCGGCGCCGGCGAGGCCGGAGACCGGGCCGAGCGGCTGGTGCGCCTGCTCACCCAGCCGCACACCATCTATGGCCGCCAGGTTTCCCCGGGCGCCTCGGTGGGCCTGGCGGTCTATCCGGACGACGCGCCCGACGCCGGCGACCTGCAGCGGTTCGCCGACATGGCGCTCTATCGGGTGAAGCTCCAGGGCGGGCGCCGCTGGTCGGCCTTCGACGCCGAGCTGCGCGCCGAAAACCAGCGCCGCCGCACGCTCGAGGCCGAGCTGCGCCGCGCCATCCCCGCCGGCGAGATCGAGCCCTGGTTCCAGCCGGTGGTCGACAGCCAGACCGGCCGGGTCATGGGCGTCGAGGTGCTGGCCCGTTGGCGCCATCCCGAGCAGGGCCTGCTGGCGCCCGGCGCCTTCGTGCCGATCGCCGAGGAACTGGGCCTGATCGGGCGCATCGACGAGGCGGTGTTCGCGGCTGGCTGCGAACGCGCCGCGCCCTGGGTCGCTGAGGGGCTGATCGAGAAGGTTTCGTTCAACGTCTCGCCGCGCGACATGCTGGACCCCNCCTTCTCGCGCAAGCTGATCGGCCGCCTGGCCGCCACCAGCCTTCCGGCCACCGCCCTGACCGTCGAGATCACCGAGACCTTCCTGCTGCAGGACCTGGCACTCGCGCGCCGCCACATCGAGCGCCTGAACGCCAAGGGCGTCTCCATCGCCCTCGACGACTTCGGGACGGGCTATTCCAACCTGCGCGCGCTGATGAACCTGCCGATCCAGACGGTGAAGCTGGACCGTTCGCTGATCGACGGCGTGGCTCGGGATTCGCGGGTCGCCAAGCTGGTCGGCTCCATGCTGCACGCCGCGCGCGCCATGGGCGTGTCCATCGTGGCCGAAGGCGTCGAGGAGGAGGCCCAGGCCATCTTCCTGCGCGCCGCCGGCTGCGACCGCATGCAGGGCTACTATTTCGACCGCCCCATGCCCGCCGACGCCATGGAGGCCCGCCTGACCGGCCCGACGGTGCAGTTGCCGCAGGTGGAGCCCCTGACCGTCCAGTCGCTGAAGCGCCGCATGCGCGGCTAGGCCCGCGCGCCGCCGGCTGAACGCGGACGCGGAAGCAAGCGGGCGCCGATGGATGTCCAGCTTCCGGCCAGCAGCGCCACGCCGACGGCGAGGCCGAGGATGGCGCTCGTGGGACGTTCCAGCTCGAACATCCGCGCCGCGCCCGGCAGCAGGAAGATGACCGCCAGCAGGCCGCACGCCGCGCCGGCGATCAGCCAGAACGGCCGGCGGTGCGGCGCGAACAGCCGGCCGCTCGACGACAGGGCGTCGGAGAGCGCCAGGACCAGGTTTCCCAGCACCAGCGCCGCAAAGGCCGCGCCCCGCGCCTCGGTCACCGGCGCGCGCTCCAGCGCCCAGAGATAGAGCCCGAAGGACGCCGCCAGCAGCACGCCGCCCTGCAGCAGCGACAGGAGGATCTGCCGGGGGCCGAACAAGGTCTCGTCCTTGCGGCGGGGCGGCTGCCTCATGGCGTCGGCCTCGCTCGGCTCGCCCTCGAAGACCAGGGCGCAGATCGGGTCGATCGCCAGCTCCATCACCACCACGTGCATCGGGAACAGGATTGGTGGAAGCCCCACCAGGATCGGCAACAGGGCCAGGCCCGCGATCGGCAGGTGGATGGCGGTGACATAGGTCAGGGCGCGGCGCAGGTTGGCGAAGATGCGCCGGCCCAGGGCGACGCCGCCCAGGATCGCCGCGAAGCTGTCCTCCATGAGCACCAGGTCGGAAGCTTCCCGAGCGACATCCGTGCCGCGCCGGCCCATGGCGATGCCGATGTGCGCCGCTTCCAGCGCCGGCGCATCGTTGACGCCGTCGCCGGTCATGGCGACCACCTCTCCGTCCGTCTTCAGCGCCTCGACGATCAGCAGCTTCTGGTCGGGGGTGATCCGGGCGAACACCCGCACCTCGCGCAGCCGCTCGCACAGGGTCGGGAACGGCAGGGCGGCGACGTCGGCCCCGGTCATCGCGCCGGCGCCCACGTCGAGGCCGGCCATCCCCGCGATCGCAAGCGCCGTCGCCGGATGGTCGCCGGTGATCATGATCACCTTGATCCCCGCCGTCCGCGCCTGGGCGATGGCGGCCGGAACCTCCGCGCGAACCGGATCGAGATAGCCGACCAGGCCCAGGAACACGAACCGGATAGCCTCCGGGGCGTCGGGGCCGGGCCCGTCGAAATCCGCGCGGGCGACCGCCAGGACCCGCAGGCCCTGGGCCGCGAAACGCTCGACGGCGCCCAACGCCGTGCGCGCCTCGGTCTGGTCCGCGCCGCAGAGCTTGAGCACCGCCTCGGGGGCGCCCTTGACCGCGGCGACCCGACCGCCGCCGTCGGCGCGCCAGACCTGAGTCAGGGCCATGCGTTCGGGCTGGACCGGCCAGCTCCGCTCCAGGCCCAGCGGCTCGGCCGCCAGGCCCAGGCGCGCATGGGCCTCGCGGACGGCGCGGTCCATCGGGTCGGACGCCTCGACGGCCGAGGCGAGGACGGCCGCCCGGAGCACGCCGGCGAGCCCGTCGGAAAGCACCCCGGACAGATCAGCCGCCTCGCCTTGCGGACTCCACAGCTGGGCGACCTGCATATGGTTCTCGGTGAGCGTGCCGGTCTTGTCGACGCAAAGCGCCGTCGCCGCGCCCAGCGTCTCGATCACGGCGCTGCGGCGGACGAGGACCCGGTGCGACGCGAGCCGCCACGCGCCCAGCGCCATGAACACCGCCAGCACCATCGGAAACTCTTCCGGCACCAGGGCGATGGCCGTGGTGATGCCGGACAGGACGCCGCCGATCCAATCGTGGCGCAGGGCGCCGTAGGCCAGCGCCACCAGGGCGCAGAAGGCCAGGGCCGTGACGCCCAGAATGCCCACCAGGCGCCCGGCGGTCTGCTGCAGGGGCGTCGGTTCCGGTTCGATGGACGCCAGCGAGGCGCCGATCTGGCCCAGCGCCGAATGGACCCCGGTGCGGATGACCCGCACGCTCGACTGCCCGCGCGCCACCAGGGTCCCCGCATAGAGATAGGGGGTCAGGTCGGCCGACGGCGGCGGCGGGACCTCGGCATCGCCGGCCTCCGCCAGCCGTTTCTGGACGGGCGCGCTTTCGCCGGTCAGGGCGGATTCGTCCACCGACAGCATGTCGCCGCGCAACAGCAGGGCGTCGGCCGCCAGCCGTTCGCCTTCGCTCACCAGCAGCAGGTCGCCGGGGACGAGGTCGCTGGCGGCGATCCGGCGCTCATGGCCGCCACGGATCACCCGGACATGCGGCTCGGCCAGGTCGCGAAGCGCCTGGAGGGCGCGCTCGCTCCGCGACTCCTGGAAGATCACCAGCCCGACCGCGACGCCCGACGCCGCGATCAGGAACAGCCCTTCACTGACGTCGCCCAGGATGAGGTACAGCACCGCCGCGCCGGCCATCAGCAGGAACATCGGCTCGCGCATCGTCTCCCAGAGGATGCGCAGCAACCCGCGCCTCGGCGGGCGCGGCAGCTCGTTGCGTCCGAATTCGCTGAGACGCCTGGCGGCCTCGGCCTCGGAGAGGCCGCCGTCCTGCGCGATGGCGCCCACTAGTGGGCGAGCAGGGTCGGAACCTTCCCCTTCCACAGCATGTGCTCAGTGGCGCCGCCCAGGATGAACTCGCGCAGCCGCGAATGGCCGTAGGCCCCCATCACCCAGAGGTCGGGCGCGTGGCGCTTGATATGGGCGTCGAACACTGTCGCGATGCTGCGGCCCGCGGCGTTCACCTCGTCGACCACCGGCTTGATCCCGTGGCTTCCCAGATGCCGCACGATTTCCGCCGCCAGACCGGAATAGGTCGACGCCTTTTCGCCCAGCACCAGCAGCACGCGGACTTCGGCCGCCCGCTGCAGGATCGGCAAGGCTTCGGCCACCGCGCGCGCCGCGCAGGGACCCCCGTCCCAGGCGATGACCGCCGTCCCGAGGCCCTTGGAGAAGCGGGCGTGGGCGCCGTCGTACATCAGGACGGGCCGGCCGGAATCGAACATCACCGCCTGGGCGACTTCGCGCTGGCCGGTGTAGCGGCCGCCCAGCGGCACCAGGCACAGGTCGCGCGTCCGCGCCTCGCGGGCCACCAGGTCCGACACGTCGTAGACGTCGGTGCTGTCGAGGTTCGCGCCGCCGAACACGCGCGCCGCCTTGGCGCGCGCCTTGAACTCCGCGAGCAGCCGCCGGCAGATCGTCTCGCTGCGCGCTTCCTCCTCGGCCACCATGTTGGAAAGGCCGACCAGTCGGTCGATGGCGCGGTTGGTCTCCAGCGGTATGGAAACGCCGATCGCCAGGGCGGTCAGCTTGGCGCGCATCAGCGCCGCGAACGCGACCGCCTCGTCGACGTCCCGCAGCGGGGTGGCGTCCGGATAGCTGTCGAGATGGATCAGCAGGTCTTTCATCGGCATGGGAACCTCCTGCCGACACCCTCTCTCGTTTCGCGCGGCTGCGCTTTGATCCGCCGCAAGGTCGCGCGTCCGATCTCGTCGGATAAGACAGGCATGAAGCAATCCGCGGATCGATCGGCGGGCGGGGCGGTCGAGGCGCGCAGCCTCCTGATCGGCGTGGCCCTGCTGGGCGTCGCCTGGTGGTTCCGGGGCGTACTGATGCTCGCCTTCGCCTCGGTGCTCATCGCCGTGACGCTCGACGCGCTCGCCGGGCTGCTGACGCGGGCCGTGCGGCTTCCGCGCCCGGCGGCGCTGGCGCTGGTGGTCCTGCTGGTGCTGGGCTTCGTCGCCGGCGCGCTGGCGCTGTTCGGCTGGCGGATCGCCGACCAGTTCGACGAGATCCTCGCCCGGACCCAGTCCAGCGCCGCGGCCCTGGCCGCCACGCTGAAGGAACACGAATGGACGCGCGAGTTGCTGGCCCGCCTGTCCGGCGCACGGATCGACGGGGCGACCATGCAGATCGCCCCCACGCTCGCGACCACCCTTGGCGCGCTCGGGCAAGATGCGGCCTATGCGGCGATCGTGGTGGCCAGCGGCGTCTTCCTCGCCATCCAGCCCCGCCGCCATCTGGACGGCGCCCTGGCGCTGGTGCCGGCGAGGCACCGCGACGCCGCGATCGCCTTCGTCCGCCGGGCGGGCGAGGTGCTGCGCAAGTGGCTGGTCAGCCGCTTGATCGTGATGCTGGCCATCGGGGTCCTGTCGAGCCTGGGCCTGTGGCTGCTGCACATTCCGGGCGCCCTGGCGCTCGGCCTGACCGGCGGCCTGCTCACCTTCATCCCGCTGATCGGCGCCCTCCTGGCCGCCGTCCCGGCGATCCTGGTGGCCCTGGCGCAGTCGCCGGCCGAGGCGGTCTACGTCGCCCTGATGTACTGGGCCGTCCACTTCGTCGAGGGCACCTTCATCACCCCCTATGTGCAGGACGAGGAGGTGGACCTGCCGCCCGTGCTGACCATGTATTCGGCGCTGCTCGCCGCGCTCGTCTTCGGCGCGGTCGGGGTGCTGCTCTCCAGCCCCATCGCCCTGCTGGCGATCCTCGGCCTGAAGATGTTCTACCTGCGCGAGCCCACGACCACTTGGACGGGCTCACAACAATCTAGCAATTTTAAGTTGCATAGCCGGGACTGAAGATCCGCCGCGATCCCCGCGATCGGCGGCTAGCCCGCTTCCGGGAAGCGATAGACCTCTGTCCCCGCGGGGCAGACGATCCGATAGCTGGTCGGGGGCGACAGTTTGAAGCTCGCGCCGGCGTAGAGGATGGCCGCCTTCACCTTGGCCTCCTCGATCGTCTCGGCTTCGAGTTCGTGCTGCTCCCCATCCGTGGCGCCCGAGGGCGCGCCGAATTTCAGGATGAATAGGGTCAATAGGGTTTCCGCCGGTCCAGAGCGACTCACCTGAGGGTCAGCTTGCCCGGGGACTCGGCGATTGCAACCCTCAGTTTATCAAGGCAACCCTGAGGATGATCTAGGTTAGCGAGAAGAGCGGTCGCGCCGCGGCCTTGCGCCCGTCGGGGCCTGCGGGCCAAATGGCCGCCGCAAAAATCGGTTCGGGGAGGATGGCGATGGCGAATTCGGGACTGACCCGGCGCGGTCTGTTGCGCGGGGTCACGGCGGTGAGCGGCGCGGCCTTCGCGGCCCCGGTCTTCGCCCAGCGCAGGCTGTCGGCCAGCGACAAGGTCAATGTCGCGGTGATCGGCGCCGGCGGCCAGGGCGCCTCCAACATGGGCAAGCTGACCGGCCAGAACATCGTCGCCACCGCCGACGTGGACTACGACCACGTGCTCGCCGCGCTCAAGAACAAGGCCGGCGACATCGCCCCCACCAAACAGGCCCTGAAAGACGCCTACGACAAGGCCGAGCGGTTCAGCGACTACCGCCGCATGCTGGACAGCCGCAAGGACATCGACGCCGTCCTGATCGCCACGCCCGACCAGCACCACGCCGTGGCCGCGCGCATGGCCATGGAGCGCGGCAAGCACGTCTTCGTCCAGAAGCCGCTCACCTACACGGTTGAAGAAGGCCGCAAGCTGCTGGCCCTGGCCGACGCCAACCCCAAGCTGATCACCCAGATGGGCAACCAGGGCCACTCCGGCGACGACGGCCGCCGCGTGGTCGAGCTGGTCCGCGCCGGCGTCATCGGCAAGGTGCACACCGTCTACATCTGGACCAACCGGCCGGTCTGGCCGCAGGGCGTCAACCGCCCGGCCGCGACCCAGGCCCCGGCCAGCCTCGACTGGGACCTGTGGCTTGGCCCGTCGACCTGCGGCTGGGGCTACAACGCCGACTACGCCCACTTCAACTGGCGCGGCTGGACGCCCTTCGGCTGCGCGGCGCTGGGCGACATGGGCGCCCACCTGATCGACTTCCCGTTCTGGGCGCTGGAGCCGGGCCTGCCGACCCGCATCGAGACCCGCCACACCCGCTGGCCCGGCAACGACAGCTACTGGACCTTCAAGCAGCCGCCGAAACTGGAAGGCTTCCCCCTGGCGTCCATCACCCACTACGAGTTCGGCCATGCGAAGGACGGTCCGCTCACCTTCATCTGGTCGGACGGCGACCTGTTGCCCGCCCAGCCGGCCGGCTTCCCGCCCGGCCTGAACATGAACCCGGAGGGCGGCGTGCTCTTCGTCGGCTCCAAGGGCATGCTGATGCACGACACCTACGGCGAAAAGCCGGTGCTGATCGGCGCGGGCCTCGACGAGCACGCCGCCAAGGTCCCGCAGAGCCTGCCGCGCATCCAGGGCAGCATCGGCGGCCACGAGATGAACTGGATTCGCGCCATCCGTGGCGAGGAGAAGATCTCCAACCCCTTCCAGTACGGCGCGCGCCTGAACGAGACCATGATCCTCGGCATCGTGGCGCTCAAGAACGAGACCGCCATCGAGTGGGACGGCGCGGCCGGCAAGGTCACCAACGCCCCCGCCGCCAACGCCTACCTGACCCGCGACTACCGCAAGGGCTGGGAGCTCTAGGCGCGCGATGCGGCTCCTCCTCAACCTCCTGTGGTTCATCTTCGGCGGCTGGATCTCGGGATCCTTATGGGTCCTGGCCGGCTGCATCTTCTGCCTGACGGTGGTCGGCATCCCCTGGGCGCCGGCCGCCTTCCGCCTGGCCGGCTTCAGCTACTGGCCGTTCGGCAAGGAGCTGATCGACCGCGACGACGGCCCGGCCAGCTGCCTGCTCAACGTGCTGTGGCTGCTGCTGGCCGGCTGGTGGCTGGCCCTGCACCACCTGGTGATCGCCATCCCCCTGTTCGTCAGCATCATCGGCATCCCCTTCGCCCTGCAGCACGTGAAGCTGGCCATGGCGTCGCTGACCCCGGTCGGCAAGGACGTGATCCTGGCCTACTACTACTAGGCGCCGCCGCGCGGCGGACCATGATCGAAATTTAACGGGGCTCGCGATCGGGCGGCCGCTAGAACCGTGGTCATGAAGTTCATCGCCGCGTACCTGGCGCTCGCCGCCTTCACCCTGCCCGCCGCCGCCCAGGCCCAAAGTCCGACCCAGCCCCCCGAACCGCCGCATCCCCGCAACCGCGCCGAGGCGACCGACGTCGTCCGCGCCCTGCGCCGGATCGTGACGCCAAACGGCATCGAGGAGGCCAAGACCATCCGGATCGGCGGCATCGACCAGTTCGTCACCATCCGCGGCAAAGACCGGCGCAATCCGGTCCTGCTCGTCCTGCACGGCGGCCCAGGCTACGTCGAGACGCCGCTCTCCTGGTGGTACGCCCACGACTGGGAGGACTATTTCACCGTCGTCGAGTGGGACCAGCGCGGGGCCGGCAAGACCTATCTGCTGAACGACCCCAAGGCGGTCGCGCCGACCATGACGCCGCAGCGGATGAACGCCGACGTGGACGAGATGGTCCAGACCCTGCGCAAGGACCTGGGCAAGCGCAAGATCTTCGTCATCGGCCATTCCTGGGGCAGCTACCTCGGCCTCGAACTGGCCAAACGCCACCCGGAATGGCTCTACGCCTACATCGGCGTGGGCCAGGCGGCGAGCGCGCCCGAGAGCGAGCGGCGCGGCTACGCCTTCGCCCTGGCCGCGGCCGAAAAGGCCCACGACGAAAAGGCCATCGCCGAGCTCAAGGCCATCGCGCCCTACCCGCGGCCGGGCGCGCCGATCTCGGCCATCGCCACGTCCCACCGCTGGGTGGACCACTTCGGCGGCGTCATGGCCTACCGCCACGACCAGGAAGACGAGAGCCACGCCGCGCGCCTGTCGCCGGACTACACCGACGCGGAGGCGCCGCACGTCTACGACGGCAACGAGTTCTCGGAGGACAAGCTGCTGGCCTTCGTCCTCGGCATGGACCTGTCGGGGGAGAAGGACTTCAAGTGCCCGATCCTGCTGTTCGAGGGCCGCTTCGACCGCACCGTGAATTCCGATGTCGCCTATGAGTGGCTGCAGACCGTCCATGCGCCGCTGAAGCGCTTCGTCTGGTTCGAGCATTCGGCCCACGAGCCGATGACCGAGGAGCCCGGCAAGTTCCTGGTCTCCCTGGTGCGCGACGCCCGACCGCTCGCGGCCAAGGCCGGCGACGTGGCGCCGGAGTAGACGCCCGCGGCTTGGCCGTGGCTAACTCCCCGCCAGCCTGACGCCGGGGAGCTCAAATGAACCGCATCGCCATCGCCGCCCTCGCCGGGGCAGCGTTCCTGGCGCCCGCCTTGGCGAGCCGGGCCCAGACCAACTACGCCGCCGTCCAGATCAAGCCGACCGACCTCGGCCGCCACACCTGGATGCTGGAGGGCAATGGCGGCAACATCACCGTGGTCGAGGGCGCCGACGCGGTGATCATGGTCGACACCCAGTTCGCGCCTCTGCACGACAAGATCAAGGCGGCGATCGCAGAGCTCGCACACAAGCCGATCCGGTACGTCGTCGACACCCACCTGCACGGCGACCATACCGGCGGCAACCAGGCCTTCTGGATGGACGGCGCCACCCTGGTCGGCCAGGACCTGCTGAAGAAATCAATGGCCGAGGGCACGACCAACGCCCTCTCCGGCGCCAAGACGCCGCCGGCCCCCGCCGCGGCCCTGCCCACCGTCACCTACGCCGAGCGCACCACGCTCGCCGTCAAGGGCCGCAGGGTCGAGCTGATCCACGTGCCTCGCGCCCACACCCGGGGCGACACCATCGTCTGGATCCCCGACGCCGATGTGCTGGCGACCGGCGACATCGTCTCGGTCGGCGGTCGCTATCCCAACATCGACGTGGGCGACGGCGGCGGCATCGAAGGCATGATCGCCGGCGTCGACGCCTGCCTGAAGCACATCGACGCCAAGACCAAGGTGGTCCCCGGCCACGGCCCGCTGATGGACCGTGAGGCGGTCAAGACCTACCGCCAGGTGCTGGTCGACGCCCGCGACGCGGTGAAGGCGCTGAAGGCCCAGGGCATGAGCGAGGACCAGGTCGTCGCCGCCAAGCCGTTGGCCGCCATCCAGACCCGCGTCGGCGCCACCGACCAGGCCAGCGTCAACTTCGCCCGCCTGATCTACAAGAGCCTGTAGGGCGGCCGCCGCTTTCGAACCGCCAAGACGTCAAGGTCGCCAAGAAGATCTTGAACACGAAGGCCACGAAGGACACGAAGACCACGAAGAGGGCGTAGCCCTCCTGGAATTCCTGTCATGGAACTGGCCTGCGGCCGGCTGGGTGCCCCGGGTTTCTTGGCGATCTTCGTGTCCTTCGTGGTCTTCGTGTTCCAAACGCGCAAAACCGCCCTTGGCGACCTTGGCGGTTCAAACTTCGCCCTAATCCGCCGACAACATGCCCAGGAGCTTCACCCGGAAGATCAGCACGCTGTTGGGCGGGATCGGGCCCGCGCCGCGCTCGCCATAGCCCAGCTGCGGCGGGACGTAGAGCATCCATTCGTCGCCCACCTTCATCTTCGGGATCGCCTCCATCCAGGCCGGCACCAGGTCGCCCAGCGGCATCAGCACCGGCTTGCCGCGCGCGAACGACGAGTCGAACACCTCGCCCGAGACCAGCTTGCCCTCGTAGTGCACCTTGATCACGTCGCCTTCCTTCGGCGACGGGCCGCCGGCCGGGCCGGACGCGACCACCTTGTATTCCAGCCCCGACGGCAGGGTGACCACGCCCGGCTCCTTCGCCGTCTTGGCCAGGAAGTCGGCGCCGGCGGACGCGGCGGCCGGCGCGGCGGGCGCCTGGGCGGACGCCGCCAGCGGGGCGGCGGAAACCAGGGCGGCGGAGATCAGGGCGGCGGCGAGCGGGAGGAAACGCGGCAAGGAAGGGCTCCGGGGTCGGGGTTGTCCCGGCTCCCATACACGGTTTCCGCCCGTGGGGAATGTCGGCCCGCCGCGCCGCGCGCCCATCTAGGTATTCATCCGGACTATTCGCAAAACCCGGATCACCCCATATCCCCGCGACAGAGCGCCGAACCTGCCCCCAGTCCGCAGGCTCCGGCTATCTGGGGGCGGCCGGTCGCACGGGCCGCCCCACCCCATTCAGGGTCTAGGTCCAATCGACATTCGGCGCGGCGGATACCAAAGCCCTCCTCCTCGATGGAGGAGGGTTGGGTGGTGGTGTGGTTTGGGCGCTGCCGCCGACGGCGCAAGTCGGTGGCGGCGCCTCTCGCAGCTTCCGCGTCTCGCCGTGCGTTCACCCCCGCTTCCGCGGGGAAGGCGGAGGTAAGGGAGGCCTTGGCGCACAACACGCACCGGCCCCGCAACATAAAATCGTTTTCACTCGTGACCGCGGGCGAAAGGCGTAGCCTCATCCGCGGCATACCCCTGCCATCTCTCCGGCCCGGACGTCTTTCCCCCGGGGCTCCGGAAAGCCGCCCGCTCCGGCGCCCCCCTCTAACCAGGCCGGAGCGGGCGATGCCGCAGGCGGTGGAGGCGGCGCTCTGCGAGGGCGTGGAGGGCGCGCGGACGGGCCCAGCGCGATAACCTCCCCTCCGGTGTCATCCCCGAAAGCGCGTAGCGCTTTTCCGGGACCTATAGACTCCGAAACGCCGGAAGGGCGCGACGGCGCCGCCCCATCATCATCTGCGACGCGGCGTCTATGGGTCCCGGTCTTCACCTGCGGCGAAACCGGGATGACACCTGGGGAATGTGTTGGAGCGGGCTCTGCCCAAACCCCTCACCAAAATCT
>JAFEDM010000542.1 GCA_018241625.1 Pseudomonadota bacterium
AGATCTCGGTCACCGCCGAGCCGATGTTGATCACGCTGGCGCCTTCGCCGAGGTGCCTGGCCGCCGCCTGGGTCGCCAGCAGCGGACCCAGCACATTGGTGTCGAAGATCCAGCGGTAGTGGGCCTCGGTGATGTCGCCCAGGGCGGCGAACTCATAGACGCCGGCGTTGTTCACCAGGATATCGAGCCGGCCGTAGGCTTGGATCGCCGCGTCGACGATCGCGCCGGCGTCGGCGGCCTTGGAGACGTCGCCCTTGACGGCGATCGCCTTGCCGCCGGCCTGTTCGATGACGCCGACGACCGCCCGGGCGCCCGCCTCGCTGGACGCATAGTTGACCACGACCGCGGCGCCTTCCGCCGCCAGCGCCTTGGCCACCGCCGCGCCGATCCCCTTGGAGGCGCCGGTGACGACAGCGACCTTGCCTTCGAGCTTGGACATTTGGATTCCCTCTGGAATTTCATCGGAGCGGAGCCGGCGGCCGCCCCGATGGCGGCGTCTCTTCGTTCGATAGTTCGGGAAATCGGAACTATTGAACAAGCTTTCAAGAGGCCCTACATCGAAAAAATCATGAGGCCGCTCTTCCATCCCCAGGTCGAGGACGTCCGGCTGGAGGCCGTGCTGCACGCCCTGTCCGATCCCGTGCGCGTCGCCATCTTCAAGCAGATCGCGAGCGCCGACTGCGCCCAGACCTGCCAGGCCTTCGCCAGCGTGGGCGAGCGCACCATTCCCAAGTCGTCGCTTTCGCAGCATTTCAAGGTGCTGCGCGAGGCGGGTCTGATCCGTTCGGAACGGCACGGCGTGGAGATGCGCAACGTCTCGCGCTGCGGCGAGATCGAGGGCCGTTTCCCCGGCCTGATCCCGGCGATCCTCAACGCCCACGCGGTCGAAGCCGGCGCCGCCTGACCCTCGCGGGGCGCGAATCCGCGGGCCGGCCGAATCACAGCGGCGCCGGAAAAACTAATCGGAAGTTAATCGTTGTTTGCGACCCTCGTTCGATAAGAGGGGAAATCGCAGTGCTCAGGCTCCTGGATCGCGGGCTCGACGAGATGGCCGCCGGCGCGCGCGCCGGTTTCTTCCCGCGTCTGGGCGCCAACATCGCGGTGGCGCTGATCGCCATGGCGTTTCTCCCCTGGACCATCTGCGCCATGTGGGCGGTGGTCACCGCCGGCACCGACACCGTCAGCTGGATGGTCACCCGCGATCAGTACCTGGGCCGGCCGGTGGGCTGGGGCAAGCGCCTGCAGCATGTGGTCTGCCTGGTCATCGGCGTCGCCAACTGGACGGCGATGGGCGTCCTGCTCTGGATGACGGGCGCGGCGGCCGGCGCGCTGTGCGGCGTGGTGCTGTGGCTGTCGGTGATGGCCTTCGCCCAGGTCTATGCCTACCAGTCGCGGGCCGGCTATCTGCTGGCGGTGGTGCCGTCGGCGGCGGCCATCGTGTTCACGCCCTTGCTCGCCCCCAATGCGGCCCTGCAGGCGGGGGGCTTCGGCGGCTGGCCGGTGTGGTTCCTGCTGGTGGTCGGCGTGGCCTTTTCGGTGTCGAGCGCGCGCCAGACCATGGGCGCGCGGCGCCGTTACGAGCAGGCGACCGACGACCTGCGCAAGAGCGAGCAGAGCTATCGCCTGCTGGCCGACAACATCACCGACGTGATCTCCCTGGCCACGGCCGACAACCAGCGGCTCTATGTGTCGCCCTCGATCGAGCGGATCCTGAAGTTCTCGCCGGGCGAGCTGCTGGCGACGCCGAACTACACCTACATGCACCCGGACGACACCGAGGAGGTGCAGGCCTTCATCATCGGCACCACCGTCGAGACCGGCTCGCGGACCATGGACTACCGGGTGTTCGCCAAGGACGGGTCGACGGTCTGGGCCGAGACCACCTTCACGCGGCTGAACGACGGATCCGGGCGGCTGTTGGGGGTCTCGCGCGACATCACCCATCGCAAGGCGCTGGAAGGCGAGCTGAAGGACGCGCTGGCCCGCGCCGAGGCGGCGGCCCGCGCCAAGACCGACTTCCTGGCGAACATGACCCACGAGTTGCGCACGCCGCTCACCGCCATCCTGGGCTTCGCGGGCGTGCTGAAGGGTTCGCAGGCGCTGCCGGCGCAGGACGCCCGCCACGCGGCGCTGATCCATGACGCCAGCCAGACCCTGCTGGGTGTCATCGGCGACGTGCTGGACTTTTCCAAGATCGAAGCCGGAGCCTTCGAGCTGGATCCCGAGCCGTTCGATCCGGGCGCGACCGTGCGCTCGGCCGCCGACATCGTCGCCCAGCAGGCGGCCGCCAAGGGGCTGGAGCTGATCACCGACATCGTGGCGCCGGACCCCGCGCCCCTCCTGATCGGCGATGCGCCGCGCCTGCGTCAGGTGCTGCTCAACTTCCTCTCCAACGCCATCAAGTTCACCCGCGAGGGCAGCGTGACGGTGCACCTCTCCGGCCATCTCGAGGCCGAGCGCTGCCACATGCGGATCGCCGTGACCGACACGGGCATCGGCATTGGTGAGCCGCAGATCGGCGCGCTGTTCAACCGCTTCACCCAGGCCGACGCCTCGGTCTCGCGCCAGTTCGGCGGCACGGGGCTTGGACTGGCGATCTCCAAGCAGATCGTCGAGGCCATGGGCGGCCGGATCGGCGTGGACAGCGCCGTCGGCGAGGGCTCGACCTTCTGGCTGGAGATCGACCTGCCGATCGCCGCGGACGACGCGCTGGGCGCCGAGCCGGAGGCGGCCGCCGCGGTGCTGGAGCGGCCGGTCCGCGTGCTGGTGGTCGAGGACAACGCCGTGAACCGCGAGCTGATCATCACCCTGCTCAGCCCCTTCGACATCGAGATCGACACCGCCTGCGACGGCGCCGAGGCAGTCGAGGCGGTGACCCGCGGCCGCTACGACGTGATCCTGATGGACATGCAGATGCCGGTGATGGACGGGCTCGCCGCCACGCGCCGCATCCGCGCCCTGGCCGACCCTGACGCGGCGCGCACGCCCATCGTGGCGATGACTGCCAACGTCCTGCCCGAGCAGGTGGCGCGCTGCCTGGAGGCCGGCATGGACGACCATCTGGGCAAGCCCATCAACATGACCCAGATGCTGCAGGCGCTGGAGCGCTGGACCTCGCCCGAGGTCGCCCAGGAACGGGGCCGGCTGGCGTCCTAACCAGGTCTTGGGCCCGCGTTGCGCCCGGCCGGCGCTTGCCGCACCATCCGCCGCGATGAACCGCGCGATGCTCCGCACCCTCATCCCCTGGGCCCTGGTGCTGGCGGCCGGCGCCTTTGCGCTGCAGTGGCTGGAGTTCCAGTACCTGGCGCGGCGGTTCTCCTTCGAGATCTACGTCAGCATCGTGGGCGTAGCCGTCGCCGCCGGCGGGGTCTGGGCGGGCTGGCGGCTGACGCGGCGCAACGACCCCGCGCCCTTCGCCCGCAACGCCGCAGCCCAGGCTTCGCTCGGCCTGACCGGGCAGGAGATGAGGGTGCTGGAGCGCCTGGCGGCCGGCCAGTCGAACAAGGAGATCGCGCGATCGCTGGGCCTGTCGCCCAACACCGTCAAGACCCACCTCGCCAACCTGTTCGCCAAGCTGGAGGTGGCCCGGCGCACCCAGGCGATCGGCAAAGCGCGCGAGCTGCAGCTGATCCCGTAAGGCCGCGCCACCGAACGGGTGGGACGGTCGAATTCACCCTTTCGGGCGATACCGGCTAAGCTTGGCGCGGGGCAGGTTCCGCGGCGACCTGCAACGGAGGGGCGCGACGTGACCCGCATCATCCTGACCTACGGCCTGATCTCAGGCGCCATCACCATCCTGGGCGGCATCATCGCCATCACGCTCAGCGGCGACGGCCAGCACGGCGGCGCCGGCGCCTGGCTGGGCTATCTCATCATGCTGGTGGCCCTGTCTTCGATCCTGGTGGGCGTGAAACAGCATCGCGACCAGGACCTCGGCGGGGTGATCCGGTTCTGGCCGGCGTTCGGCCTGGGGCTCGGCATCGCCATCGCCGCCTCTGTGGCCTACGTCGTCATCTGGGAAATCTACCTGGCCGCGACCCACTACAGCTTCATGGACAAGTACACGGCCTCCGTGCTGGCGGCGAAGCGCGCGGCGGGCGTGACCGGGGCGGCCTACGCCAAGGTCGTCGCCGACATGGACGCGATGCGGCGCAACTACGCCAACCCGTTCTGGCGCGTCGGCGAAACCTTCCTGGAGATCTTCCCGGTGGGGCTGCTGATCGCGCTGCTGACCGCGGCGGCGCTGCGCAACCCGCGTTTCCTGCCGGCCCGATCACGGCCGCTCGACGCTTGAAATGCGAGACGGCTTGACGGGAGTCACCCATCACTTGAGGCTGCGCCCGGGGAGAGGCGGAGCTGCGATCCGATGCGGGTCACCTTCCACGGCGTAAGGGGCTCTATGGCGGCGCCCGGACCGGCGACGGTCCGATTCGGCGGCAATACCTCGTGCGTGTCGCTCCGCTCCGATTCCGGGACCCTGGTTCTGCTGGACGTGGGCACCGGCGCCGCGCCCCTGGGCCGTGAGCTGATCGCCTCGGGCGAGCCGCTCAAGGGTCACATCCTGATCAGCCACACGCACTGGGACCACATCCAGGGCCTGCCGTTCTTCGGGCCGCTGTTCGTGCCGGGCGCGCAGTGGGACATCTATGCGCCGCGCGGCCTGGGCGCCGCGGTGCGCGAGACCCTCGCCGCCCAGATGCAGCACGACTACTTCCCGGTCGACCTGGACCAGCTGGGCGCCAACATCGTCTACCACGACCTCGTGGAGGGCGAGCTGCAGCTGGGCGACGTCCGGGTGACCGCCCACTACCTGAACCACCCGGCCCTGACCCTGGGGTATCGGCTGCAGGTCGACGGCGCGACTTTGGTCTATTCCTGCGACCACGAACCCCACGACCGGGCGCTGGCCGGCGGCGAGGGTGAGGTGACCGGCGCCGACGCGCGCCACGTGGAGTTCCTGGCCAAGGCCGACCTGGTGATCCACGACGCCCAGTACACGGCCGCCGAATATGAATCGAAGGTCGGCTGGGGCCATTCGACCGTCGACTACGCCATCGCCATGGCGAAGAAGGCCGGCGCCAAGCGGCTGGCGCTGACGCACCACGACCCGACCCGGTCGGACGACGACCTGGACGCCGTGCTCGCCGACCTGCGGTCGCGGATGGACTTCGGCAATCTGGAGGTCTTCGCCGCGGCCGAGGGCCAGACCTTCGAATTGCGCCGCAAGGCCGTGCAGAAGCACGAGGAAGGCTTCCGCGCCGACACCGCGCTCGACGGCGCCCTGACCGCGACGACCATCCTGGCGGTGGCCTCCAGCGGCGGCGTGGCCGATCCGCTGCGCGAGGCGCTCGACAAGGAGCAACTGCCCTACCATCTGGTCGCCGCCGACGACGCCGAGGCGGCGCTGTCGCGCGAGCGGCCGGGCCTGATCCTGCTGGAGGCGACGTCGGACGCCGCGGCCCTGGCCGAACGGATCCGCGCCCGTTCGCCCGACGCGCCGATCATGGCCCTGGTCCCGCCGGATGGCTGGCCCGACGGGATCGCGCGCTTCACCGATGAGGAGATCGCCGCGCCGTTCTCCTCCAGCTATGCCCGCGCCCGAATCCGCGCCGCCCTGCTGCGCCACGCCTGCCGCTGGGTGCGCGCCGAGCCGGCGACCGACGAGGAGGCGCGGCTGGCCAGCCTTCGCGAGCTGCGGATCCTCGACACCCCGCCGGAGGAGCGGTTCGACCGCATCACCCGCCTGGCCGCGGCCCTGTTCGACGTGCCGACGGCGCTGATCTCGCTGGTCGACGAGAACCGCCAGTGGTTCAAATCCACCTGCGGCCTGGACGCCAAGGAGACGCCGCGCGACGAGAGCTTCTGCGCCCACGCCGTGGCCAGCCGCGACATCCTGATCGTGCCGGACGCCCTGCGCGACGACCGGTTCGCCGACAATCCGGTCGTGGTGGGGCCCGCCCGCGTGCGCTTCTACGCCGGCCATCCGCTGTTCGCCTCGGACGGCGCCTGCCTGGGCACCCTGTGCATCCTCGACCGGCGACCGCGCGACCTGGATGCCGCCGCCCTGCAGAACCTGAAGGACCTGGCGGCCATCGCCGCCGACGAGCTGGAGGCGGGCCGGCGCGGCAGTGGCCTGCGCCCGCCGCCGACGCTGGGCCTGAACGTCGTCTAGCTCAGCCGCTCGCGTGCGGGCGCAGCAGGTCCGCCCAGCGCCAGGTCCCGCCGCCCAGCACCAGGCCCGATCCGCCCGCGTCGTTGAGTGAGAACATCACCAGGCCGTGGACCGGCTCGGCGCGGCAGGATTCCGGCGCGAAGGCCACCTCCCACATGATCGCCTCGCGCGCGGCGGCCAGGCCCGCGCCGTCCTGGCCGCGGCTGCGGATCCAGTCGCCGTTCCAGACATAGAGCGGCTTGCCCGGGGCGCCGCGGGCGGTCTCGGCGTCGGCCACGGCGGCGCGGACCCGCGGGTCCTTGCGCAGCGCCGCCTGCACGCGACGGACCATGTCGCAGGGCCGGCCGCCCGACCCAGCGCCCGCCCCTTCGCCGGCCCCGGACCCCGCGCCCGCCGTCGCCGCCGAGGCGATCTGGGCCTCGGTAAGTTGCGGCATGGGATCGGGCTCCGGCTTTGGTGACGCCGGAACCGGCTTGACGTCCGGGCGCGGCGGCGTGGGCCGGATCGGCGTGGGCGGCGGCTTCGGCTCGGCCTTCGCCGGGGGCGCCGCCGGCGGGGCGCCGGAATCCGGCTCGTGCGTCGGGCCGACGAGGGCGACCTCGATCGGCGGCAATGGCGCGGCCGGCGGCGGCGGCTGGCGCGCGGTGAGCAGGACGACCAGCAGGCCGAGATGCGCCGCGACGCTCAAGCCGACGCCGAGCGCCCGCCGCCGGCGTTCGGCGCCGCGGCGGGGCTCCATCAGGTCAGGCCAGGACGATCAGCACCACGCGGCGGTTCTGCGAACGGCCCGCGCGGGTCTTGTTGTCGGCCACGGGCTGGTCGGCGCCGTAGGAGATGGTGCTGATCCGGTTCAGCGCCACGCCATGCTCGTTGAGATAACGGCGCACGGCTTCGGCGCGTTCTTCGCCCAGCCTGTAGTTCTCGTCCTTGGTGCCGGTCCTGTCGGTGTGGCCCTGCACCTCGATGTAGACGTTGCGGTTGTCGGTCTTCAGCTTGTCGACGAAGGCGTCGAGGCGCTGCTGGGCTTCCGGCGAAAGGCTCGCCTTGGCCACCCCGAACTTCATGGAGTCGTCGGTGAGCACCTCGGAGTAGAGGAACTTGCCCTCGGCCAGCTTGCCCGCCGCCTCGGCCCGTTGCAGGGCGTCGCGCGACGTCTGGTCCAGGGTCGCCAGCTTGGAATCGTGATCGTTCACCTTGGCCGAGACGTCCGCCACGCGATTGGAGACGTCGTTCACTTGGCCCGACACGGTGGCGACATGCTCGTCGACATATTTGTGCGTCGCGCAGCCGCCCAGGCTCGCAGCGCCAACTACCATCGCCCCCGCGATCATGACCCCCGAAATGGTCCGGTTCATTCAGCCTCTCTCCGTATCGGCGGCCCGTCGCCGCCGTCATGCCTCGCCAACCCGCCGAATTGTGGCCGGTGGAAAGCGGCGCTTTCGGACCCCGAAAGCGGCGGCTTCGGGGCGGAGCGTGGCTGTAAAATGTTGATTTATAAGGAGATTGTGCGCGGCAAAACTATAGATAACGCCTGGCGCGCGCTCCGGTTCCTCAGGCCGCTTTAAGGCCTACCGCCGCGGCGGCGGACGGGCTATCGACAGTCCCTATCTGGGTGTGGAGCGCGTCGTTTGCCAGTCCACGATTTCTTGATTGTCGGCTCCGGCGTCGCCGGCGCAGGCGCGGCCTATGAGCTGGCGCGGGACGCCGACGTCCTGCTCCTCGAGCGGGAGGACGCCCACGGCTACCACACCACCGGCCGCTCGGCGGCCCTGTACATCGAGACCTATGGCAACGCCCTGATCCGCGGCCTGACCCGCGCCAGCCGGAGCTTCTTCGAGGCGCCGCCTGAGGGCTTCGCCGCGGCGCCGCTGCTGTCGCCGCGCGGCGTGCTGCACATCGCCCGCGCCGACCAGCTGGCGGCCCTGGCCGAGGTTCCCGAAAAGGCGCAGGGCGGGGAGACGATCGCCCTCGACCGCGAGGCGGTGCTGGCCCGGGTCCCGGCGCTGCGGCCGGACTATGTGGCCGCCGGTATCCTGGAGCCCTCGGCCATGGACATGGACGTGGCCGCCATCCACCAGGGGTTCCTGTCGGGCGCGAAGGCGCGGGGCGCGGACATCCGCACCGGCTGCGAGGTCGCCGCCATCGTGCGTGACGGCGGCATCTGGCGGGTGACCTGCGCCTCCCGCGAGACCTTCGAGGCCAAGGTGGTGATCGACGCCGCCGGCGCTTGGGCCGACCGGGTGGCGGCGCTGGCCGGGGTGCGCACGGTGGGCCTGCAGCCGATGCGGCGCACCGCCATGATGCTGGACCCGCCGCCGGGGATGGAGATCCGCGACTGGCCCGCGGTGATCGACGTGGACGAGCTGTTCTACTTCAAGCCAGACGCCGGCCGCATCCTGGCCTCGCCGGCCGACGAGACGCCCAGCGATCCCTGCGACGCCGCGCCGGAGGAGCTGGACGTGGCGATCTGCGTGGACCGGGTGCAGCAGGCGGCCGACATCCCGGTGCGCCGCGTGGCGCGGTCCTGGGCGGGCCTGCGCAGCTTCGTCGCCGACCGCTCGCCGGTGATCGGCTTCGATGCGGACGCTCCGGGCTTCTTCTGGCTCGCCGGGCAGGGCGGCTATGGCGTCCAGACGGCGGCGGCCGCGGCGCGGACGGCCGCGGCCCTGGCGCGCGGCGAGGCCGTGCCCGCCGACGTCGCCGCCCAGGACGTGACCGCCGAGGCCCTGTCGCCGTCCCGGCTGCGCTAGGCGACTACCAGAGGGTGGACTTGGCGCGCTCCGGCCACTCGCGGTCGTAGGCTTCGCCGCCGACCTCCTGCTTCGACATTTCGGCCAGGATCCGGCCCGGCGTCGGCAGGCTGGCCGGGTCCACGTGGCGGGCCGCGTCCCACAGGTGCGAGCGCACGATGGCGCGGGCGCACTGGAAGTAGACGTCCTCGACGCCGAGCACGATGGCGGTGCGCGGCGCCTTGCCGTCGACCTCGAAGCTTTCCAGCAGGGCGGGGTCGGCGCTCACCTTCGCCCGGCCGTTCACCCGCAGGCAGGTGCCGGAGCCCGGGACCAGGAACAGGAAGGCCGTGCGCGGGTCGCGCACGATGTTGCGCAGGCTGTCGCAGCGGTTGTTGCCGCGCCGGTCGGGCATGATCAGCGTCCTGTCGTCGGCGATGCGCACGAACCCTGGCTGATCGCCCCGCGGCGTGCAGTCGATGCCCTCCGGCCCGACGGTCGCCAGGGCGACGAAGGGCGACGCCTCGATGAACGGGCGATAGAGCGCGGTCACATGGTCGGCGACCTTGACGTTGGAGGCGAGGTTGCTCTCGCCATAGATCGCCTCGAGCTCCGCGATCGTCTCGATGAAGGCCACCCGGACGCCCTCCTGCATTGGCGGAACGTCGCTCTTAGCATGGTTCTCGGCGGCCGCGCTGAGACCGGCGCGAAACCGGGCGGCCTTGTTCCGGTCGCGGTTGCCGGGCAGCATCGGGCCATGCGTTTCGTCCCCGCAGCCCCGATCCCGGCAGCCCTGATCCTGGCATTCGCCGCCGCGCCGGCGCTGGCCGCCGATCCGCCGCCGGTCGCCCCGCCGGTGGGCGCGCCGCCCGGGACCGTCGAGATGCGGGTGGCGCCGCAGACCAAGCCGGCGCCGGCGCCGGGCAATACGGTGTCGCCGGTCACCGTCTTCCCCGCCACCGCCGCGCCCAAGCTGGCGAAGTCCTATCCGGCGGCCGGCCAGGCGACCGCGGCGGGCGTGCTGGTGATGAGCGTCACTTTCGACCAGCCGATGCTGCCGACCGGCTTCGACTTCGGTCCGGCCGCGGGCGGCGAGCAGCCCCATTGCCTGCGCACCCCGCGCCTGCTGGACGACAAGAAGACCTTTGTCCTGCTCTGCACGACGGAGCCGTCCAAGACCTACGCCCTGAGCTTCAACGCCAGGCCGCAGGGTGGTTTCGAGAACACCGCCGAGCACCGCGCCGATCCCACGACGCTCAGCTTCTCGACCACCAACGCCGATGGGCCGAAGGACGTGCATGAGGCGATGAAGGCGGCCGGGCTGCGCGACAACCTCGACATGCCGATCGAGGTCTCCCCGGACCGCCACGGCGACACGGGGCTGCCCACCGACGCGCCGGCGCCGAAGCCCTGAAGCCGGGTCGGCTCAGGCCGGCTGTTTCTGGCGGATCAGGTAGAGCGGATTGGGCGTGGGCTCGCCGACCTTGGTGAGCGTGTTGCGGTCGAGGTGGCGGAACGGCTCGTCACGGCCGTGCACCTTCAGCGTGGTGTCGGAGACGTAGGACCAGCTGCCGTCCGGATTGAAGGTGACCGTCAGCTCGTAGCTGTCGGTGCGGAAGGCGTATTCCAGGAAGTCGGTCGAGGCGATGCCGTAGTTCAGGGCGCCGCGCTCGGCGCGCACCTTCAGGCCCTTGGCGTCGCCCTTGCCGGCGGCCAGCGCCGTCTGGCCGCGCGGGATGGCCAGCGTCTGCATCACCAGGCCGGTGGCCGGCTCGTAGAGCCAGTAGCCCACCTGGTCGTGGAAGGTGGTGTCCTCTTCCTCGGTGTTGATGTGGATGTGGTAGCGCAGGCCATAGATCAGCTGCGGGCCGTTGGGCTGCGGGTCGATCGGCTGCATCTCGATGCGCTCGATGTATTCGCGCCGCTCCGGCCCGTCGGCCTTGGGGTTGAGGTCTATGCCCTTGCGCCCCTCCCAGATCCCGGCCAGCGGCCGCAGCGGCCCGAGGTTGGCGAGGGTGTCGGGATCGATGTCCTCGGGCTCCGAGAAGACGTCTTCGGGGAAGGAATTCATGCGCTGGCCCCTGCTTGGCTGTTGCATTTGATAGGTCGGCGGCGGACGGCTCCGGGTCAAGTGTGCGTGATGGACCGGGCGGCCTCATCTGGCGCGGCCTTTGGTGGCGACTTACATCAGGCCCGTCAGGGGAGACATTCATGACCAACGTCCGGTCTCGTGACCGATCAAATCTGAAGAGCAAGATCTTCGCCGCGCTCGGTATCGCGCTGGCGGTGGGGATGCTGGCGGTGACGCCGGCCGACGCTCGCCGCGGCGGCAGCTTCGGCAGCCGCGGCTCGCGCACCTATTCCCGCCCCGCGCCCACCGCCACGGCGCCCGGCTACACCGCGCCCGTGCAGCGTTCGATGACCGCGCCGGGCTCGACGACCTATCAGCCCGGCTACCGGCCGAGCTACGCCCCGGGCTACGCGCCCGGCTATGGCTACAACCGCAGCCCGTTCGGCGGCTTCCTGGGCGGCCTGGTGGCCGGCGGCCTGATCGGCGGCCTGCTCAGCGGCGGCCATCACTGGGGCGGCGGCTGGGGCGGCTATGGCTGGGGCGGCGGCGGCGGTGGCCTGCTGACCATCCTCATCCAGCTGATCATCCTGTTCGTGATCATCAATGTGGTGATGCGCATCTTCCGCCGCCGCGCCTATGACGAGCCGATGTTCGCCGGCCCTGCGCCGGGGCCGTCCGGCGCGTCGTTCCTGGGCGGCGCCCCGCCGTTCGGCGGCGGCCCGCAGCCGGGATACGGCGGCGGCTCTCAATACGGTTATGGGGGCGGCACGGCGGTCCCCCCGACCGCCGGCTGGGACATCCCGATCACGCCGCAGGACCAGCAGGCCTTCGAACGCCTGTTGATGGAGATCCAGGACGCCTATGCGCACGAGGACTACGGCCGCCTGCGCGAGCGCTGCACGCCCGAGGTGATGGGCTATCTGGCCGAGGAACTCAGCGACAACGCCACCCACGGGCGCAAGAACGACGTCACCGGCACGCGCCTGCTGCAGGCCGACGTCGGCGAGGCCTGGCGCGAGGGCGACACCGACTACGCCACCGCCTCCATGCGCTTCGAGAGCGTCGACATCATGCGCGACCGTAACACCGGCGCGGTGCTGTCGGGTGATCCGAACCACCCGACCCAGGCGGTGGAGCTGTGGACCTTCGCCCGCCACATGGGCGGCGACTGGAAGCTGTCGGCGATCCAGGCCCAGAACTGAGGCGCCGCGCCCCGGGCGTTCAGTCCCGCTCGTCGCCTAGTCTTCGTCGTTTCGGGCGAAGGAGCGGGACTCGGTCCGCTTGGCGGAGGGCAGGGGCGCGCTGATCGTGAAGCGCGCGCCGCCGTCGCTGGCCGCGTCGAGGCGGCCGCCCAGCTGTCGCACGATCGCCTGGACGATGGTCATGCCCAGGCCGCCGCCGGCCCGGTGGGCGGCGAAGGCCTTGCCGAGGCCGCGCCCCTCGTCGGCCACGACGAGCGTCAGGCGTCCGCCGGTCTCGGTGCAGCCGATGCGCAGCACGCCCGGCGCGCCCCAGGGATAGGCGTGCTTGGCGGCGTTCATGGCCAGCTCGTTGATGGCGATGGCCAGCTGCTGGGCCATGTCGGCCGGAACCTCGATCGCTTCGGCCTCCACCTCGCAGCTGAGCCCCGTGCTCTCGCCGATCAGCTTGCCCAGGTCGGCCAGGAAGGCCGGCAGGGCGATGGACGAGGCGTCGGCCTGGGCGGCCAGGAAGCGGTGCATCTGGCCCACGGCCGACAGCCGCTCGGCGGTCGCGATCAGGGCGGAGCGCGCCTGGGGATCGGTGATGCGGGTGTGCTCGAAGATCAGGAAGTCCGCGGCCAGCTGCAGGCTGTTGGCCAGGCGGTGGTCGAGTTCGCGCCGCTCTTCCTGAGCGGTGCGCGCCCTCGGCCGGGATGCGCCCGCCGGGAAGACATAATCGACAGCGTTCGGTCGCGACGGGTCCGTCACGTGAGCCTCCGTGAGGCCCCCCACGGAATGCAATGGAAGCCCGCTCCTGGTGTAGGAACGGTCAACAAACACGGTTAACCCGGATTAAGACCTGGTCGGCGGCCTAGATAGGGTCCTCGATCGAGCGCGCCAACGGGGTAAACAGCTTCGGCCCCTCGGGCGTCATGTGCCAGCAGTCCTCCAGACGGACGCCGAACTCGCCGGGGATGTAGATGCCGGGCTCGTCCGAGAAGCACATCCCGGGCGCCAGCGGCGTGGCGTCGCCATGCACGAGATAGGGCGGTTCGTGGCCGTCGAGGCCGATGCCGTGGCCGGTGCGGTGCGACAGGCCGGGCAGCTTGTAGCCGGGACCCCATCCCTGCATCTCGTAGTAGGCGCGCACCGCGTCGTCGATGGCGCCGACCGGGGTCCCCAGCCTGGCGGTGGCCAGGGCGATCTCCTGGCCCTTCTTCACCGTGTCCCAGACCTTGCGCTGCTTGGCGGTCGGCGATCCCAGGACCCAGGTGCGGGAGATGTCGGACTGATAGCCATGCACGGTGCAGCCGACGTCCATCAGGATCACCGAGCCGTCGCGCAGGCTCTGCTTCTGCTTGGAGCCGTGCGGGTAGGCGCTGGCCTCGTTGATCAGCACCAGGCTGAATTCCGGCGCGCCGCCCAGGGCGGCGGTCGCGGCGTTCATCATCTGGCCGATCTCGCCCGGGCTCATGCCAGCGCGGACATTGGCGTGGACGTACTTCAGCGCCGCCAGGGTGACGTCGTTGGCCGTCTGCATCAGGGCCAGTTCGGTCGGCGACTTGATCAGGCGCACGCCCTTCACCAGGGCGTCGCCGCTGACCACGCGATAGGCCCCGCCGCCCGCCTCTCGCACCCCGTCGACGATGAACAGCCGGGTGGTCGACTCGAAGGCGATGTCGCCGCCCATGACGCTGCGGTCCTTCAGCGCGCCGACTATGCGGGCGAAGGGGCTCTCGTGCTCGTTCCAGGGCCGCACCTCGCCGCCGACCGCGAGCGTTTCGCGCACCGACGGCTCCTCAAACGCCGGCGTCACGAAGATGGGTTCGCCCTTGACCGGGATGACCGCCGCGGTGGTCCGCTCGGACCTGTGCCACTGGACGCCGGTGAAATAGTCGAGGCTGGAGCCCGACTCCATGATCAGGGCGCCGACGCCCTTCTCGGCCATGGCGCGCTGCAGCCGCCCGATCCGCGCCAGCCGCTCCGCGACCGAGATCGGGCGGGCGTCGGCGGTCATGGGCTTCAGGGCGCCAGGGCCGGACGCGGCCTTGCCGGGCGCGGGCCTTTTCGCCGCCTCGGCGAGGGCGCCGCCGGGGACCAGGGCCACGGCCCCGAGACCCGCCGCGGCGGCGAGGAAGGCTCTGCGGCGCATGGGATCCATCGGGCGCACTCCGGGTGGGGCGCGGGCCTCAGGGACTGTGAGCGGCGGCCTCGCGGACGGAAGGTTCGGACGGCGCGGTGAGGTTCAGCGTCTTCAGGGCGTCGTCGATGGGGATGAAGAAGTTGATTCCCACCGGGGCGCCATTGATCACCTGGCCCGAGGAGGTCAGGCCGATGACGCGCCCCGCCTCGTCCAGCAGCGGCCCGCCGGAGGAGCCGTGGTTCACCATCACGTCGCTCTGGATGTAGCTGAGGCCCTGCTGGTTGCGCAGGGCCGAGACGATGCCCTTGCTCATGGTGTTCTGGAACCGGTCGCCGAGCGGCGAGCCGATGGCGAACACCGTCTCGCCCTGCTGGACCTCGCTGTGGCGCAGGCCCAGCGCCAGGCGGGCGCCGGCGTCGGCCTTCACCAGCGCCACGTCGCGATGCGGGTCCGAGCGGATCACCTGGCCCACGCTCTCCGTGCCGTCGGCCCACTTGACCTTCACCACCTTGGCGGTCCCGACCACGTGGTGGTTGGTGAGCAGGTAGCCGTCGTCGGAGATCAGGAAGCCGCTGCCTGAGCCGGTGGGCGCGAACACCACGGCGACCGAGGCCGACGCCTGGGCGATGGTCGGCTTGCTTCGCGCAGCGACCAGGGCGATCGGGGTCTGGGGCGCGGGCGCGACCGCCAGCACGGGCGCCGGCGTGGTCGCCGCCTGCTGGAAATCGGGCAGGGCGATCAAGCGGCGGACATTGTCGCGGAAGGCCTCGACGATCAGCTGCTCGGGCTCGCCCTCGAAGCCCTTGGGCGGCGAATAGCCGCCGGTGATGTCGGCGACGACGACCACCCGGCGGTCGAGGACGGAATAGACCTCCCAATGGGCGGTCATCACCACGGCGCCGTCCCACTTGTCGTTGAAGCCGGTGAAGCTGCAGGCCTTGCAGAACCGGCCCTTCATGTCGGTGATCTTCACCGCCGCCAGGAAGTCGGGGGCCGAGGGGTCCTGGGTGAACAGCCCGCCCGCGGTCGGGTTCTTGCCGGCGGCCCGCTTCAGCTCCTCGTCGAAGACCGCGGCGTAGGCCTGCGGGTTGATCGCCTTCTGGCCTTCCTGCCAGGACAGCAGCCGGTCGTCGGCGAAGCTGGCCTGGTTGCGCATGAAGGCCCAGGGCTCGGGCTTCAGCTCCACGACCATCCGCTGGAACTTGACCACCCGCAGGTCGCCGGTCAGCCGGGGCTGCGCCGCCGGCGGCGGCGCCTTGAGGTTCTTCAGCGCCCCTTCGTCGACCGCGCGCGCCGCCCCGGCCGACAAGGCCAGGCTCGCCGCCGCCATCGCCAAGAACGCCCAACGCCGCATGCGTCTTCCCTAAAACGGCTCATCTTAACAGAGCCCTCCGGGAGGTCCTTACGGTTTCGCGTGGGCCTTGGACGCTGAAGCGGTGCGCTGCGGCGGCGCGAGAGGGAGTGCGGCGGGAGTGGCTGGCGGGGCGCCTTCCTTGAGCGCCAGGAAATCCAAGGCGTCGCCGATCGGGATAAAGAAGTTCAGCGACGAACCCTGGCTCGGCGCCACGCCCCAATCGGTGAGTCCCACGACGGCGCCATGCTCGTCGAGTAGCGGCCCACCGCTGTTGCCGTGGGTCACCGGCGTATCGCTCTGGATGAAGCTGAAGCCGTCCACGATCCGATTGGCGGAGATCACGCCCCGAGTGACCGTGCTTTGCAAATGCGGGTCGAGAGGAGAGCCGATCGCGAAGACGGGCGACCCAACTGGTGGGATGGACCTGTTGAGGTTGAGCGGCGTCCGGCTGCGAGGCTCGGTCTTCACTAGAGCCACGTCACGCCGCTTGTCCGAACGGATGACCTTGCCCGTGGCCTCTAGGCCGTCCGACCACCTGACCCGCACCTCGGTCATCTCACCGACGACGTGGTGATTGGTCAGCAGATAGCCGTCTGACGAGACGAGCACGCCGCTTCCAAAGGCTGATCCCGCGAAGATGGTGACCACAGAACCGGTCGCATCTGAGATCGGGACCGACCCGGCCGCGCCGCCGGCAAGTTCGATGGGCGCTTTCGTCGCCGCACTGGCGACCGAGCTCGGCGGCGCCTCAGGCAGTGAGGTGACGACTTTACGAAAACTGTCGTTCGACAGGAGGCTGCGAACATTCGCGGCAAACGCCTCCTGGTACACCGAGCGGCCATCGTCCTTGCCGTTCACGGATCTGGTCTTCTGGGCGCCTTCACTCGTTTCGATCGTCGCGACGACTTCCCGTTTCAGCGTCGAATAAACCTGCCACTCGATAGCTACCCGAACGGTCTGGGTGACATGGAAGGTCGTCTCGCAAACATCGACATCCGCTGACTTGAAGAGAGCGCCGACCTGTAAATCCGTTTGACCGGCTTCTGGATCCGAAAAGAGGTTGCCTGGGTCTGAATCAGGTTTGAAGCCGGCGGCCTTCAGTTCCTCGCCGAACACATCCTTCAGGCGGGAGAAGCCGGTTGCCGCCTGTTTCCACTGGATCGCCATCGGCTGCACACAGATGACGCCGTATTTGAAGAAGCCGACCGTTTTTCCGTCCGGCATCTCAGCCTTCGCTCGGGCGAAGGTCACGGGCCGAGGCTTGGCATCCGATGGAAGCGGCTGGGCCACCACGACCCTTGGCACCGGAGACTCGGCCATCGCTGGCGAGGCCATGCCCACGGCTATCGCAATGGTCAGAATGACAGCTTTCATCGTCGTCCCCTCCCAGTTCCGACGGCCCTACCTAACCCCGCAGCGATGAACAGAGTCCTGCAACCTGGGCGTTAGCTCTCGCTCCACACCGCCAGTTCATTGCCGCCGGGGTCGGTGAAGTGGAAGCGGCGGCCGCCGGGGAAGCTGAAGATCGGTTTGACGACGGTTCCGCCGGCGGCGCGGACCTTGGCTTCCATCGCCTCCAGGTCGTGGGCGTAGAGGATCACCAGCGGCTTGGCGACGACCTGGCCGGGCTCGTCGACGGCGCCGTAGAAGCCGCCGTCCAGCCCTTCGTTCATCGCGGCGTAGTCCGGCCCGTAGTCGGTGAACGCCCAGCCGAAGGCCTTGGCGTAGAAGGCCTTGGTGGCGCCCAGGTCGCCGCCGGGCAGCTCCACATAGTCGATCTTGCCGTCTTCGCGCATGGCCGAGCCCTTCCAGATGTTCACAATTTGTTCCAGCTTAGATCGGCCTTCCGGGAGAGTCGAGGGCCTGTCGCAAGAATGTGGCTCGCCTCGCCGCGCGCGGCGTTCTTAGCTGCGGTCCCAAACTTCAAGGAGGCATGGATGATCCGCAAGGCGAACGCAGTGTGGCGCGGCACGGGACGCGACGGGACGGGCGACCTGACCACCGGGTCCGGGGTCCTGGACGCCACGCCCTATAGCTACAAGACCCGCTTCGAGGACACGCCGGGGACCAATCCGGAGGAGCTGATCGCCGCGGCCCACGCCGGCTGCTTCACCATGGCCCTGGCCTTCGGCCTGCAGCAGGCGGGGCTGACGGCGCTGGAGCTGCGCACCGAGGCGGCGGTGAGCCTGGAGGCGGCCGAGGGCGGCGGCTTCCGGATCAGCAAGTCGGCGCTCACCCTGCGGGCCAAGATCCCCGGCCTGGACGAGGCGAAGTTCAAGGAGCTCGCGGAGGGCGCGGAGAAGAACTGCCCGGTCTCCAAGGTGCTGAACGCCGAGATCACCCTCGACGCCCAACTCGAGAGCTAAGGGAGCTGGAAGGCTAGAAGGCCAGCAACAGGGCGCCGGCGGTGATCGCGATCGCGCAGGCGCCCTTGCGCAGGGTGAACCGCTCGCCCAGGAACAGCACGCCCAGCAGGGTCGCGAACAGGATCGAGGTCTCGCGCAGGCCCGAGACCTTGGCCAGCGGCGCCATCGACATGGCCCAGACCACCACCGCATAGGCCGCCAGGCCCAGCACCCCGCCGCCCAGCGCCTTCAGGGTCTCACGATCGGCGCGCAGGCGCGGGAAGCGGCGGCGCAGCGCCAGGTAGACCAGCGGCATGGGCGCGCCCTGCAGCAGGGTCATCCAGGCGACGTAGGAGAAGCTGTTCCCGGCCAGGCGCACGCCCAGGCCGTCGGTGACCATGTAGGCGGCGATGAAAGCCCCGGCGATCAGCGCGTCGCGCGCCGTGCGCCGGTCGAGGGCGTCGCGGCCGACCCCCAGGGCGACGATGCCGCCGCTCAGCAGCACGAGGCCGCCGATGGCGCGCGCGGCCAGGTGCTCATGGGCGAGGACGGTCCCGCCGATCGCGACCAGCAGCGGCGCCGCGCCGCGCGCGATGGGATAGACCTGGCCCAGCTCGCCGATGTCGTAGGCCCGGACCAGGAACAGGCAGTAGCCGATCTGCAGGCCCGCCGAGAGCGCCGCGCAGCCCCAGGCCGGCGCCGCCGGTAGGGGCAGGAAGAAGACCGCGATCCCGGAGGCGACCGCCGCCACCGCGCACATCAGGGTGATCGACCACAGCCGGTCGAGGCCGCTTTTCAGCAGGGCGTTCCAGGTGGCGTGCAGCAGGGCCGCGCCCAGGATCAGGCCGATGACCAGCGGCGGGATGGCGCTCATGGGCGGCCGCTCCGCGGCTCGAAGCCCGGCGGCATCGCCCAGACGGCGGTCTTCTTGACCTCCATGTCCTCCAGCTCGCGGGTGGTCGGCACCCGGTATTCCGCGAGCTTCTCGAGGCCCTCGCGCGGGAAATAGCTGCGGCCCGGATCGCCGATCAGGACGGTGGCGCCGCGGGCCCGGGCGGCAGCCAGCCAGGCCAGCACCTTCGCCGCCAGCGGCTTCTCGTAGCAGATGTCGCCGGCCAGGATGACCTGCGCCCAGGCCGGCGCCGGGGCGTCCAGCAGGTCCTCGCCGACATAGCCGCAGGCCACGCCGTTGGTCTGGGCGTTCAGGGCGATGGCGGCTTCGCAGAAGGGGTCGATGTCGGCGCACTGGACCTCGGCGGCGCCGGCCTTCGCGGCGGCGATGCCCACCAGGCCGGATCCGGCCGCGAAGTCGATCACCCGCCGGCCGGCCACCACGTCCGGATGGTCGAGCACATAGCGCGCCAGGGCCTGGCCGCCGGCCCACGCGAAGGCCCAGAAGGGCGGCGGCAGGCCGATCTCCTCCAACGCCTCCTCGGTCATGCGCCAGATGGGGGTGATCTCGTCCGCCAGGAACAGCTCGACCTCCGGCACGTGCGGCGGCCTCTGGGGTCGCGTGTTGGCGGCGATGAACTCGCGGCGGCCGCACAAACTCGCAGAGATGGGCGTGGCGGGGATCATGCCGCTTCGTCGGCGGCGTCGGGGGCGCGGTCAAGCCGCAGGCCAAAATGAAGGCCCCGCCGCAGCGGGCCTGATCTGGCGCTCTGGCCACGTGCGTGGGTTCGGGGGCTTCGGCCGCCGCCCCGGACCGCGCCAACGGAGAGGATGGCGTTGTCCGGCGACACTTGGCGGCGGCCGGGCCGCCCTCGAAGGCGTCCCTAGCAGGGAATCCAGTCGTAGGCTCCGCGGCCCGGGTTCCAGGACCAGCTGCCGCAGGCCTGGGCTGGCGGCGGCGCCTCATAGGCGTAGTCCGGATAGTCGTAATAGTCCGGGCCGTAGTAGCCCCAGGGCGCGCTCGCGGCGCCGAGCGCCAGGCCGAGGCCGAAGCCGCCCAGGGCATAGCCGCCGTAACCGCCGTAGCCGTGGCGATAGTAGCCGCCGTGGCCCCAGTCGCCGCCGCCATGCCAGCCGCCGCCGCGGAAGCCGGAACCGCCGTGGAAGCCACCGCCATGGAAGCCGCCGCCACCACCGTGGAATCCTCCGCCGCCATGGAAGCCGCCCCCGCCGCCGCCATGGTGCTGGGCAGCCGCGGCGAGCGGCGTGGCGACGATGGCCGCGCCGGCGAGGACGCCGAGGATGGGTTTCAGAATGGGTTTCAATTGGACCTCCTTTTTCCAGAGGCCGCGGGTCACTATGGCCAACGGTCGAACTGGCCCGAACAGACGGGTTCGCCTACCGACATGGGCGCCCACAGATGCGATGCCAGGGCCGAAAGGTGATATCTTTTAGGTGATTAGGTGACGGTGTTTCCAAGATGAGACGTGCGACTCCGGCGGCGAAGGCGTCCGCCGTCCAGGCTTCGGGCGCCTGCGCCTGCGGCGCGGTCCGGCTGGAGATCGACGTGCCGGCGCGCTGGGCGTGGCACGACCATTCCGAACGCAGCCGCCGCGCCCAGGGCTGCGCCTACGCGACCTATGTCGGCAGCTACCGCAGCCGGTTCCGCTGGCTGGCGGGCGAAGAGCACCTGACCCGCTACGAGGACGAGGCGGCCCGCACCGTCCGCAGCTTCTGCGCCCGCTGCGGCACGCCGATGCTCTACGAGCGCGCGTCGTCGCCGACCATGGTCAACGTGCCGCGCGCGGTGTTCCGGGAGCGGACGGGCCGCGAGACCCGCTACCACATGAACCTCGCCGAGCAGGCCGACTGGACCTGGCTGGGCGAACCCCTGGCGCCGCTGAAGGGCTATCCGGGCGTCATGTGGGAGCGGCCCCGGAAGTCGAAACGCGCGCCACGCGACCCGATGTTCGATCTCTGACGTCCGGTCTTTCGGCAGGCCGGCGATGGTTTCCGGCCGGAAATGCTTGGGCGGTTGTCAAGGCCTGCCCCCACGGCCTAGCGTGCGCGCACGTTTTTTCGGGGGAATTCCACGTGCTGAGAAAAGTCTTGTTGGCCGGCGCGGCCATGTCCTTGACCGCGGGCCTGGCGATGGCCCAGGCGCCGGACGCCAGGAAGAAGCCGGAGGCCGCGCCGCCGTCGGCGCCGGCCGCCGCCACGGCCGCCAAGAAGCCCGACGCCAACACCGCCGAGCCCAACGCCGGGGTGCTGTTCAAGCCGGAGCGTTCCGACAGTGAGGGCGTGGTCACTGTCGAAGGCCAGACGATCCCCTATCACGCCGTGGCGGGAACCATCGTGGTGCACCCGCGCGGCTGGGACGACTCGGCGCGCCGCGAGGCCAGCCCCGCGCCGGGCGGCGCCCTGGGCGCCGGCGGCAATCCCGAGGCCGAGGCCTCGATGTTCTATGTGGCCTATTTCAAGAAGGGCGCGCCGGCCGCCGACCGGCCGATCACCTTCATCTACAACGGCGGTCCCGGCTCCTCGACCATGTGGCTGCATATGGGCGCCTGGGGCCCGAAGCGGGTGGTGACGGCGGACAACGGCGGCCACACCCCGGCCGCGCCCTACAGCCTGATCAACAACGCCTATTCGATGATGGACGTCAGCGACATGGTGTTCATCGACGCGCCGGGCGCGGGCTTCTCCCGCATCGCCGGCCGTGACAAGGAGAAGGCCTTCTGGGGCGTCGACCAGGACGCCTACGCCTTCGACCAGTTCGTGCTGGCCTTCCTGTCGCAGTACGGCCGCTGGAACTCGCCCAAGTACCTGTTCGGCGAAAGCTACGGCACGCCGCGCTCGGCGGTGCTGGTCAACGACCTGACCACCGGCGAGAGCGTCGACTTCAACGGCGTGATCCTGCTGTCGCAGATCCTGAACTTCGCGCTTTCCGTCGACGGCGCCGAGAACAATCCGGGCAGCGACCAGGCCTACATCACCGCGCTGCCGACCTATGCCGCCACCGCCTGGGCGCGGAAGCTGGTGCCGGGCGCGCCGGCGACCATCGAGGCCTACCTGAAGGAGGTCGAGGACTTCGCCACCGGCGACTACGCCCTGGCCCTGCAGAAGGGCGCCGAGCTCGACCCGGCCAAGAAGCGGGCGATCGCCGAGCGCTATGCGCACTATACCGGCCTGCCGGCGGCCTATGTCCTGCGCGCCGACCTGCGGATCACCGGCGGCGAGTTCGAGAAGGAGCTGCAGGTCGACCAGGGCCTGACCACCGGGCGCCTCGACACCCGCTTCTCCGGCCCGGACATGGACCCGCTGAGCAAGGAGGCCAGCTACGACCCGCAGGCCGCGGCGCTGAGCTCGGCCTACGTCACCCTGTTCAACGACTATGCGCGCCAGAGCCTGCATTACGGCGAGGGCAAGGTCTTCAAGCCCTCGGTCAACGTCTTCCGGTTCTGGGACAACAACCACATCCCGCCGGGCCGCGGCTTCGGCTCGCCGCGCGCCATGCTCAACGTGATGCCCGACCTGGCCTCGGCGATGAAGTACAACCCGAGCCTGAAGGTGCTGCTGCTGGGCGGCTACTACGACCTCGCGACGCCCTTCTACGAGGGCTACTACGAGATGAAGCACCTGCCGATGCCCGACAGCCTGCAGGCCAACATCAGCTACCACTACTATCCGTCGGGCCACATGGTGTACGCCAACGACGCCTCGCTGAAGGCCATGCACGACGACGTGGCGGCCTTCATCAACAAGACCAGCAACCTGCGGAAATAGGACTGGGGGCGCTACAAAACCTCCCCCGCTTGCGGGGGAGGTGGCAGCGAAGCTGACGGAGGGGGCGTCGGGGCCGTGCGCCGAGCGTTCCGCCGCAACTACGGCAGCGCCCTCTCCACCGCTTCGCGGTCCCCCTCTCCCATGAATGGGAGAGGTTTTTGGCCGTTCACGCCTCGCT
>JAFEDM010000543.1 GCA_018241625.1 Pseudomonadota bacterium
CGGCCCGGTCACGACGGGACTCGGCGAAGTTTACATGTACACCGTCGAGTTCGGCCCCAAGACCGGCAAGGACGCCCGCGTCAAAGACGGCGCCCCGGGCTGGCAGAGCGACGGGGCCTACCTGACCCCGAACGGCGAACGCCTCGCCGACACGGTCGCCCAGGCCGGATACCTGCGGACAGTGCAGGACTGGGTCATCCGACCCCAACTGCGGACCGTGCCCGGCGTCGCAGGGGTCGACTCGATCGGCGGCTACGAAAAGCAGTACGTGGTCGAGCCTGATCCTGCCAAGCTGGCCGCCTATGGCGTCTCCTACGCCGACTTGGCGAAGGCCCTGGAGGCGACCAACCTTTCGGTCGGCGCCAACTTCATCCAGCGCGCCGGCGAGGCCCTTCTCGTCCGCGCCGACGCCCGTGTCCGCACCTTGGGCGAGATCTCCGACGCCATCGTCGCCACCCGCAAGTCCGTGCCGGTGGCGGTGAAGGACGTCGCCACGGTTCGTATCGGCGGCGACCTTCGCACCGGCGCGGCCAGCAAGAATGGCCAGGAGATCGTGGTCGGCACGGCGCTGATGCTGATCGGCGAGAACAGCCGGACGGTCGCCAAGGCGGTCGGCGAAAAGCTCACCGATGTCCGCAAGAGCCTGCCGCCCGGCGTCGTGGTGAAGACCGCCCTTGACCGGTCGGTCCTCGTGAACGCCACGGTGTCGACGGTTCAGCGCAACCTGACCGAAGGCGCTATCCTGGTCGCGGCGACCCTCTTCCTGCTGCTGGGCAATGTGCGGGCGGCGCTGATCGCCGTGCTGATCATCCCCTTCTCCTTCCTGATGATGGCCATCGGCATGAACGGGCTGAAAGTGCCCGGGAATCTGATGTCTCTCGGTGCGCTGGACTTCGGCCTGATCGTCGACGGGACGGTGATCATCATCGAAAACTGTCTGCTCAGGCTCGCTGAGCGACAGCATCACGAAGGCCGCCTCCTGGTGCTGCGCGAGCGCCTCGAGACCGTGTTGCAGTCCGCGCAGGAGATGATCCGGCCAACCGTCTACGGCCAGGGCATCATCTTCCTGGTCTTTGCCCCGCTGCTCGCCTTCACCGGCGTTGAGGGCAAGACCTTCTCCCCCATGGCGATCACCATCATGCTCGCCCTGGCCTCGGCCTTCGTGCTGTCGCTGACGTTCGTGCCCGCCATGGTCGCGATCCTGATGCGCGGCAAGGTCAGCGAAAAAGAAGTGCGGATCATCGCCTGGCTGAAGGCGCGCTACGAGCCCCTGCTCACGCGCGTCCTCGACCGCCCCTGGATCGCGATCGGCGCAGCCGTAGCGGTCTTCCTGGCCTCGGCCATGGTCTACACGACCCTGGGCCAAGAGTTCATCCCGACCCTGGACGAGAAGAACGTGGCCGTCGGCTCCTTGCGGATCCCGTCGACCTCGCTCGAACAGTCCAAGTCCATGCAGTTGCAGGTCGAGCGTGCGGTGACGTCGCTGCCCGAGGTCGAGATGATGTTTTCGAAAACCGGCACGGCGGAGGTGGCGACCGACCCGATGCCGCCGAACCAGTCTGACGGCTTCGTCATCCTCAAGGACAAGAAGCAGTGGCCGAAGGGTGTGGAGACCAAGGAGGAGGTCACCAAGCGCATCCTCGCCAAGACGGATCCGCTGCTCGGCAACAGCTTCGAGGTCACCCAGCCCATCCAGATGCGCTTCAACGAGCTCATCGCGGGTGTGCGCGGCGACGTCGCCATCAAACTCTACGGTGACGACCTCGACAAAATGAGCGCCGCCGGCGCCAAGATCGGTGCGGTGCTGCAGTCCATCCCGGGCGCACAGGGCGTGCGGGTCGAACAGACGGCCGGCGCGCCGACCCTGGACGTGCGGCTGGACCGCGCCGCGATCGCGCGGTTCGGTTTGACCGTCGAGGAGGTGGCCGACACGGTCGCCACGGCCATCGGCGGTCGCGAGGCGGGCAACGTCTTCGAAGGCGACACGCGGTTCAACATCGTGGTCCGCGCCCCTGGCGCGCAGCGTGACGACATCGCCGCCATTGGGGCGATGCCGGTGATGCTGCCAGCCGTGGAAGGCCAGCCCCGACAGTCGATCCCCTTGCGTCAGCTGGTGGAGTTCCGGTCGACCGACGGCCTGAACCAGATCAGTCGCGAGAACGGCAAGCGGCGGGTGGTCATCCAGGTCAACGTCCGCGGTCGCGACATCGGCTCGTTTGTGACTGAGGCCCGCGCCAAGGTCGACGCCGTGCCACTCCCCAGCGGGTCCTACCTCACCTGGGGCGGTCAGTTCGAGAACCTGAAGGCGGCCGCGCAACGGCTCGGGATCGTGGTCCCGATCTGCTTCGCGATGATCTTCCTGGTGCTGTTCATGGCGCTGGGCGGACTTGGGCCCGCATCCGCCGTGTTCGCAGCGATCCCGCTCGGCCTGTCAGGCGGCGTGTTCTTCCTGAAGCTGACTGGGATCACCTTCTCCATCTCGGCGGCGGTGGGCTTCATCGTGCTCGCCGGCGTCGCGGTGCTCAACGGCCTCGTGGTCATGTCGAGCATCCGGCAAAGGCTGGAGGAAGGGCGTTCGGTCGGCGAAGCGATCTATGAGGGTGCGGTCGAGCGGTTCAGACCGGTCCTAATGACCGGGCTGGTTCCGGCCATCGGCTTCATCCCCATGGCGCTCGCCCATGGCACCGGCGCAGAGGTTCAGAAGCCTCTGGCCATGGTGGTGATCGGCGGTCTGATCTCCGCCACCCTGGTCACCCTCGTGGTCCTGCCGGCGATCGCCAAGCTGATCCTGAGCGTGCGTCGACGGCCTGCTGCGGCGGGCCAGCCGGCGCTCACCCCCTCACGTTCCCACAGCTGAGAGCGCCCCCGGCGTGTCCGTCGGACACGCCGGGGCATGCGCCCACCTACGAAAGGACAAAACCGTGAAAGCTCCCACTGAAGCTGTACTGCTCCGCATCTATTCCGACGAAGAAGCACTCGTCGGGGACCGCTCGCTGATCGACACCGTGGTGGAGCGGGCGCGCAGCGCGCGCCTCGCCGGCGCAACCGTTCTGCGCGGTCGCACGGGGTTCGGCCAGGCGAGCCGACTGCATGGGCCCAAGCCCTTTTCGCTTCGCGACAACTTGCCGGTCGTGCTGGAGATCGTCGACGAACTGCCAGCGCTCGAAGCGTTCGTCTCCAGCCTCGACGACCTGCATGACATCGGCCTGATCACGTTCGAGAAAGTGCAGGTCGTCCGCTACGGCAGCCCTGGGGCGGGCGGCCATGTCTAAGTCTGACAGCGAACACGGCGATCACGACCACGCGCATGGCGGCGAAGGCCGCCATGCCGACGGCCACGGCGCCTCGGAGGGCGGCGAGGCCCATAACCACGGCGGCATCTTCGGCGAGAGGACCGAGCTCATCTTCGCCGCAATATCGGGTGTTTGCCTCGCCGCCGGCTGGCTCCTGGCGCGCCAATCACCCGGCGCGCTGTCACTGGCGGTTTTCGTCGCGGCCTATGTGTTCGGCGGGACCTTCGCGGTCCTCGAAGCCATCGAGAACCTGCGCCGGAAACACTTCGCGATCGACACCCTGATGGTGGTCGCGGCGATCGGCGCCGCCGCGCTCGGGAAGTGGGCCGAGGGTGCGCTCCTGCTCTTCCTCTTCAGCATCGGACATGCCCTCGAACACTACGCCATGGGCCGGGCGCGCCGGGCGATTTCCGCCCTGGCCGAACTGGCGCCCGTCGAGGCGACGGTCCGGCGCGGCGAGGCGACCGAGCGCGTGGCCGTCACCGACCTCGCGGTCGGTGACATTGTCGTTGTGCATCCCGACGAACGCATCGCCGCTGACGGCCTTGTGGTCGTGGGCGAAAGCAGCGTGAACCAGGCGCCCGTCACTGGCGAGAGCGTGCCTGTCGAGAAGCGCCCTGCGCCGAAGGGCCAGAATTTCGCCTCGGCGCGCGGCGAGCACCGCGTGTTCGCCGGCACCATCAACGGTTCCGGCGCTCTGGAGATCGAGGTCGGCCGGCCCGCCTCCGACACGACCTTGGCCCGCGTCATGAAGATGGTCGCCGAGGCAGAGGCCCAGCGCTCGCCGACCCAACTCTTCACCGACCGGTTCGCCCGCTACTTCGTGCCCGCGGTGTTGGTGCTGGTCGGCGTGCTGTTGTTCGCCTGGTTGGTCATTCCCGAACCCTTCAGCGCCAGCTTCTACCGGGCCATGGCGGTCCTCGTGGCGGCGAGCCCCTGCGCCCTCGCTATCTCCGTGCCCAGCGCCGTCCTCAGCGGCGTCGCCCGGGCCGCTCGCGGCGGGGTCCTCGTGAAGGGCGGCGGCCCGTTAGAGAACCTTGGGGCCTTGCGTGCCCTGGCCTTCGACAAGACGGGCACCCTGACGGAGGGCAAGCCGCGTTTGACCGATGTGGTGACGGCCGAGGGCGTCGAACGCGACGAACTGCTCCGCGTCGCCGTCGCGCTCGAGCAGCACAGTGACCATCCGCTGGCGACCGCCGTTGTGCGCGACGGTTGCGCCATGCTCAAGCAGCCGATCGACACGGCCACGGGTGTGAAGAGCCACACTGGCCGGGGCGTCGAAGGCCACGTGGCTGAAACGCTCGCCCGTCTGGGCAAGCCCGGCTGGTTCGAGGCCGAGGGTTCGCACCGCTTGCCGGCGGACCTGGAGAAGAACGCCCGCCAGCTTGAGCGCACCGGGCGCACCGTCGTGGTCGTTCAGCACGGGGACCGCTTCCTCGGCGTGCTCGGCTTACGCGACACAGCGCGCCCGATCGCCAAGGACGTCATCCAAGACCTGCGGGCGCTCGGGATCGATCGCATCGTCATGTTGTCTGGCGACAACCAGACCGTCGCCACGGCCATCGCCCGCGAGTTGACGATCAACGAAGCCCGCGGTGGCCTGATGCCGGAGGATAAGGTCGAGGCGATCAAATCGCTGAAGGCCGACGAAGGGCGGGTCGCGATGGTCGGCGACGGGGTCAACGACGCCCCGGCGATGGCCAACGCCTCAGTCGGGATCGCCATGGGCGCGGCAGGGTCCGACGTCGCCCTGGAAACCGCCGATGTGGCGCTGATGGGCGACGACCTCCGTCGCCTGCCGTTCGCCGTCGGCCTCAGCCGGCGCACCCGCTGGGTGATCCGGCAGAACCTATGGGTCAGCCTGGGCATGGTGGCCATCCTGATCCCGGCGACCCTGTTTGGCCTGAAGATCGGCGAAGCGGTCCTCTTCCATGAAGGTTCGACCGTCCTGGTCGTCTTCAACGGCTTGAGGCTGCTGGCCTACCGGGAGAAGGCCCGATGATCGCGGTTCCGCATCGTCACCTGCCCGGCCGCCCTTGCACCCTTGAAGGAGCCTGAGATGCCGGGTCTTGCTTACACCTTCGCCCCTGTCGCCGCGGCCGCCGTCGGGGCCGGCGTCGCCGCGGTGCGTCGACCCAACGACGCTTGGCGCAGCGGCATCCAGCACTTCGCCGCCGGCGTGGTCTTCGCCGCTGCGGCCGCCGAAGTCCTGCCCGATGTCCTTCACGGCAAGTCACCGGCGGCCACCTTGATCGGCGGCGCCCTCGGTGTCCTGACCATGCTGGGCGTCAAGGCGATCGAAGGTCGGGCCAAGGGTCCTCTGGCCGTCCTGGTGGCCGTCGGCATTGACATCTTCATCGATGGCTTGGTGCTTGGGCTCGCCTTCATCGGCGGAGCCAAGGCCGGCCTGCTGCTCACCATCGGCCTGACGCTGGAGATCCTCTTCCTCGGACTGACCGTGACCGAGAGCCTGTCGAAGGCGATGACCTCAAAGCTCCGCGTCGTCGCCATCACCGTGGCGATCGCGCTGCTGCTGCCCGTCGGCGCCCTGGTCGCCACGCCGGTCAGCCTCTTGTCGCCGGTGATCATCAGCGGATGCCTGAGCTTCGGGCTCATGGCCCTGCTCTACCTCGTGACCGAAGAGTTGTTGGTCGAGGCCCATGAGACCGCTGATAACGCCTGGATCACCGGCGCCTTCTTCGTTGGCTTTCTGGCCCTCCTCGCCATCGAGGAGGTCATGAGTTGACGGACTCCGCCGATGGACCCCCTCGCCTCAGCAAGCGCCAGCGCGAATGTCTGCAGGGCATTGCCGAAGGCCTGACCTCGGCCGAGATCGCCGCCTCGCTCGGCCTCTCCGCCCGGACGGTCGACCACTATGTTGGCGACGCCTGCGGCAAGCTGAAGGTGCGGTCCCGCGCCCATGCGGTTGCCGAGGCAATCCGGTGGGGAGAGATCACCTCGCCTTCCAAGGCCCCGCCATGAAGGTGGTCGAGGAAATTGATCTGCCTGTGAGGCCGCAGATGGCCTGGCGGGTGCTGACGGATCTTGAGCGATATCCGCATTGGATCTCAACCTTTCGCCTTGAGGGCGAGATGGCGCCGGGGGCGGAGCTGACCTACGCCTTCCGCGCGCGAAAAAGGCGGATGTTCCGGCTTCCGGTGCGGGTGATCCACTTCGCGATGGGGCAGGGCTTCAGCTTGCGCGGCGGCGTGCCCGGGGTGCTTCGCTGGGATCAGTCCCTGACCTTGGTGCGAACCATCAAGGGGGCGCGGCTCGTCCATGAGCTGGAATGGAATGGGCTCCTGGTGATGCTGGTCGGAAGGGCCCGGATCACCCGAAAGCTTCACCTCCTAGGGGCGTCGTTCAATCGCTGCCTGCAGGCCTACTGCGTGAAGGTCGCGAAAGGAACCGTGCGGCTCCCCCGCGAGGGGCGCTGAGCGGACACGCGCGAGGGATGTAGTCGACCTCTTGGTGGCGGGCGCCGTCGCCGAGGGCGTCCACGCCCCCAATAGGGTAATTCCACCGTATTGCCCCACGCTCGCTGGCGAAACACTATCCAACCGATGGTTGTTTGCGGCGGTCCCACTCTTAAACCGACGGGATAGGCTGCTACGGACCGCTCGACGGCAGGTCTGACGGCCTCTTGGTGTTGGTCGAGAGTGAGATTTGCTTGCCCGGTCGCTCGTTCGAAGGCTTTGACGATCTACCCCTCTCTCTAGGCGCTGTGGGTGACGTCATCGCTGCGCGGTCGTTCGCGAGGGACCTCCTTGAGGCGGGCGCGTGTCTGCTGCCTGACGTATTCGATCCGGTCCTGGCGACGCTCGTGCTCACCGCCGTCTGCCTGCACGTCCATGCCGCGCTCGGGGAGGACATGCGTCGTGGCGATATTCTGCGCTTCCTCGGCGCCCTGATGGATTTGGGGCGGCCCAGCGTCGGGTTTGCAAAAAGTCCGATGCAGTTCGTCCGCTACGCTGCTCTGGAGCTGCAAGCGCTGACGCCCACGCGCCGCGAACCGCTGCTTCAAACCCTCATCAAGCTTGTCCGCGAACCGGATGACGGCGGCACCCACGACGGCGAGAAAGTGATGAAGAATGCGTGTGAGGGGAGAATTTCGCTAAAAAGTCACTTGACGGGGTGAGCCGTCGGCGCGACCGTCGCCTCGCCCGCGAATGCCGGGCAGATCGGAGCCGCCCATGTCCCGTATCGCCTGGCCTTCCTCCGCCTCCCTCCGGCGTGGTGCGCCGCTGGTGCTCTTGGCCGCGCTGATGGTCGCGGGCCCGGCCTTCGCCGGGGCGACCGGAGGCACGTCGATGCCCTGGGAGACGCCGTTGCAGACCGTGGCGGATTCCATCTCCGGGCCCGTCGCCAAGGCAATCGGCATCATCGCGATCGTCATCACCGGGATCGGCTTCGCGTTCGCCGAGGGCGGCTCGGCCATGCGCAAGGGCGTCGGCATCGTCTTCGGCCTGGCCATCGCCTTTACCGCCACGACCTTCATCTCCAGCTTCTTCAGCATGACATCCGGAGCGACGTTCTAGGATGTCCGGCGCGGTCGACGGCTTTGAGATCGGCTTCCACAGCTCCCTGTCGGAGCCTGTGACGATCGCCGGCGTGCCGCGCATGATCGCGGTTCTGAACGGCACGCTGACCGCGGTGCTGGCCCTAGGCCTGCAGGTCCCATGGATCGGCATCCCCATCGGCCTCCTGATCCACACGATCTGCTTCTGGCTGAATAAGCGCGACCCCTACTTCTTCGACGCTCTGGGTCGCCACATCCGCCAAAAGCCCTATTGGGACGCCTGACGATGCCGGGCGTGCTCGACCTCCTCGCCTCCCCCGCCATGATCGCCGCCGGCGCCACGGCGCTCGCGCTGCCGGTCATGACCGGCTTCCCGACGTGGCCGGCGCTGGCGCGCGGCCGCTTGGCGTCGACGGTCTGTCCTTCCGTCGCCGCCGGGACGTTCGTCTACCTTCTCGTTTCGCGCCTCGCGGCGCCGGCGGCCGGATGAGGCCATGCTATGCTTTACCTTCGGGAGTACCGCCCCAAGGCTGACCGGCTCTTCGACCACCTGCCCTGGGTGGCGCTGATCGGTCCGGGGCTGATCCTCAACAAGGACGGCGGGTTTCAGAAGACCCTGGCCTTTCGCGGGCCAGACCTCGCCTCCTCGACCGAGGCCGGACTGGTGGCCACGCGCGCCCAGCTGAACAACGCGCTTCGCCGCCTGGGCTCGCGCTGGTGCGTCCACGTCGAGGCCCTACGCGCCGGATCGCAGGATTATCCCGCCAGCCAGTTTCCCGACCCGGTTTCCGCCCTGATCGACGACGAGCGACGCGCGGCATTCGAGGCGCAGGAACGGCATTTCGAGAGCCGCTACTTCCTGACCTTCACCTACCTGCCGCCCGAGGAAGCGGTGTCCACCGCCGAAAGCCTGCTTCTGGAGAACGCGCCAGCGGGACGTGGCGCCGAGGGCATGTACCGCGCCGCCTTGGCAGGCTTCCTCGCCACGGTCCGCCAGATCGCCGACATCCTGTCAGCGATCATGCCCGAGGTGCGCGAGCTCGATGACGACGAGACCCTGACCTACCTGCACGGCTGCATCTCGACCAAGCGCCACTTCGTGCGCACGCCCGACACGCCGGCCTACCTGGACGCCTGCCTCTGCGACGACGATTTCCAGGGCGGCCTGCTTCCGCGCCTGGGCGGCCAGTACGTCCGCACCATCTCGGTCCGGGCCTATCCGACAGCATCCTCTCCCGGCCTTCTGGACGGACTGAATGAGCTCGGCGTGGCGTACCGCTGGACAAGCCGATTCCTGCCGCTCGACAAAGAAGATGCGCGCAAGGCGGTGACGACGGTGCGCAAGCGCTGGTTCGCCAAGCGCAAGGGCGTCATCGCGCTCATCAAGGAGGCGATCACCCGCGAGCCCTCCCAACTGGAAGACCCGGACGCTGCGGCCAAGGCGGTCGATGCGGACGCCGCCCTCGCCATCCTCGGCGGCGACTACGCCTCGATTGGCTTCTTCACCCCGACGGTCACCCTCATGGACGCCGATCCTGACCGGCTGGCTGACCGGGTCCGCGAGGTGGAGAGCGCCATCAACCGGGTCGGCTTCGTCTGCAAGGTCGAGGACGTCAACGCCGTGGAGGCCTGGCTGGGCTCCCTGCCCGGCCAAGCCTACGCAGACCTGCGCCGGCCCTTGGTTTCCTCGCTCAATCTCTGCGACATGATCCCGATGTCGGCGATCTGGCCGGGGCCGTCGCGCAACGCCCACCTGAGCGCCGAGTGCGCCAAGCGTGGGCACGCGGGCCCGCAGCCGCCGCTGATGGTCGCCCGCACGGCCGGGACCACGCCGTTCCGGTTCGATCTGCACCAGGGCGATGTCGGGCACACCATGATCGTCGGCCCGACCGGCGCCGGCAAATCGGTGCTGCTCAACACCATCGCCATGCAGTGGCTGCGCTACCCCGAGGCGCAGGTCTTCTACTTCGACAAGGGCGCCAGCTCGCGGGCCGCAACGCTCCTGGCCGGCGGACAATTCTTCGTCCTCGGCGGTGACCAGACCGATCTGGCCTTCCAACCGCTGGCGGCGATCGAAGGGCCGGAGGACCGGACCTGGGCGCAGGAATGGGTGCAGGACCTCGTCGCCGCGGAAGGTGTCGAGATCACCCCGGCCGTGAAGGAGGAGATCTGGTCGGCGCTGCGCAATCTCGCATCCGGTCCCGTGGAGCAACGCACTCTCACCCTGCTCGCCGCCACCATCCAGGACCAGTCGGTGAAGTCGGCCTTGACCCCCTTCACCCTGTCTGGACCGCACGGCCATCTGCTCGACGCCCAGGATAACGCCCGGAGCGACGCCCGCTGGCAGACCTTTGAGATGAGCGAGCTGATGGGCATGCGCGCAGCCCTGCAGCCGGTGTTGACCTACATCTTCCGCACCCTCGAGGCCCGCTTCGACGGCCGGCCGACCCTGCTGGTCCTCGATGAGGCCTGGCTGTTCCTCGACCAGGGGACGTTCGCCGCGAAGATCCGCGAGTGGTTGAAGACGCTGCGTAAGTTCAACGTGGCCGTGGTGTTCGCCACCCAGAGCTTGGCTGACATCGCGCGCTCGTCGATCGCGCCGGCGCTGATCGAGAGCTGTCCGACCCGCGTGTTCCTGCCGAACCCCGACGCCCACACGCCGCAGATCGCTGACCTCTACGCGGCGTTCGGCTTGAACGGTCAGCAGCTCCGCATCGTCGCCTCGGCCACGCCCAAGCGGGAATACTACTACCAGTCATCGGCCGGGAACCGGCTGTTCGAGCTGGGTCTTGGGCCCATCGCCCTTGCGGCGGTCGGCGCGTCTTCGCCCGGCGATCAGAAGCTCCTGACCGAAGTGCTAGCCCGCCCGAGCGACGATCCCCTGCCCGCCGCCTTCTACGCGGCCCGCGGCATGGGCGATGTCGCCGACTTCCTGCGGCGCAGCGCGCCGGGACGGGCGGCATGAGCGACGTCAGACCCCCTCTGGAGGAGCCCTTGGAGCCGGCGGACTTCGAGCGCCTGGCGCGCCTGTCGCGCCGGCTGCCCTTGCGTTGGACGGCCAGCCCACGGCGCAGGCGTCTTCTGCTCTTGGGCTTGGCCGCGCCCGGGTTCGCGGCCGTCTTCAGCACGCCGATGCATCAGAACCTGTTGGTCCTACTCCTCGGCCTCCTGGCTTTCGCCGCGGCCCTGATCTTCAGGCGACGCACCGAGCGCGTCTTCCGCCGAGCCGAAGCCGCTGCGCTGTGGCCGCCCTCACCGCACTTTGTCGCCCAAACCCCGGAGGCCTCCCGTGTCTAAGTCCCGCCTTGTCGCGCTGTTGGCGTCGGCCGTCCTGCTGGGCGCGCCACCGCTTGCCCAGGCCCAAGTCACCGTCATCGATCCGACGGCGATCGGCCACCTGATCAACCAGTACAACAACCAGATCACCGCGATCAGCAATCAGCTGACCCAGATCCAACGCCTCGAGAGCCAACTCACCAACCAGGCGGCG
>JAFEDM010000544.1 GCA_018241625.1 Pseudomonadota bacterium
AGATCACCCGCCCGGCCATGTCGTCCGGCGGCAGGCCGCGGTAGGTCCAGACCACGGCGATCACCGGGATCTTGATCTCCGGGAAGATGTCGGTGGGCGTCCGAACGGCGGCGAGCGGCCCCAGCAGGACGATCAGGATCGCGAGCACGACGAAGGTGTAGGGACGCCGAAGCGCCAGCCGCACGATCGCCAGCATGCCGAAAGACTCCCGATCCCGAAGGTTTTGCTGGCTCGCGAACCTAGTGGCCTGAACGCCAGGGGCGAGTGAATAAAATTTCACCGCCGGATTCAAAATTAGGAAAATGAAATCAGGTAGTTATGGGTTCGGCGTGGCAGTCGATGACGACCCGCAGGCCCGGCTCCGCGTCCTGCAGCGAAAGCCGGAAGCGGTGCAGGCGCACGATGGCCGCCACGATCGAAAGCCCGAGGCCGGAGCCGGGGGTGAGCCTGTCGCGCTCGGCGCGGTAGAACCGTTGCAGCACCGCGGTCCGCTCGCCTTCCGGCACTCCGGGGCCGTTGTCCTGAACCACGATCCGCGGACCCGCCGGGCCGGCCTCCAGCGCCAGGCGCACGGCGCCGCCGGCGGGGGTGAACTTGATGGCGTTGTCCACCAGGTTGCTCACCGCCTCGACCAGCAGCTTGCCGTCTGCCTCGATCGGCGGCGTGGGCGGCGCGACCACCTGGAACCGCAGGTCCGCCTCTTCGGCCAGGGGCTGGTAGAGGTCGCCCACCTGGCTCACGATCCGGTCCAGCGACACCGCGGCGAAGCCGGCGCTGCGCGCGCGGGTCTCCAGCTCCGAGATGCGCAGGATGGCGATGAAGCGCTCCAGCACCTCGTCCAGCTCGGCGGTGACCCGGGCGATCTCGCCGGACGAGACCTGCGGCGCCTGCTCCAGCCGGTGCAGCTGGGCGCGGGCGCGGGTCAGCGGGGTGCGCAGGTCGTGGGCGATGGTCTCCGAGGAGGTCTTCACCTCGCTCATCAGCCGCTCCACCTCGCCCAGCATGTAGTTCACCGTGCCGGCGAACATGTCGAGCTCGTCGCCATGGGCGCTGGTCGGCATGCGCCGCTTCAGGTCGCCGGCGGCGATGTCGTGCCCGGCGGCCTGCAGCGCGCGCAGCCGCCGGATCGGGCCCAGGCTGAAGGCCGCGCCGCCGGCCAGGCCCGCCAGGATGATGAAGACACCGCTCCAGATCAGCGCCGAGGCGATGATCCGCCGGATTTCGCGCAGCTGGTTGATGTCGCGCCCGACCACCAGGATCTCGCCGGAGGGCAGGCGTTTGGCGATCAGGCGCGCGGCGGCCGGGAAGTCCGGCGTCGCCGACATCTCCACCGGCCGTCCGCCCGGCTCCAGCCCGTGTGGCAGGCTGCGCAGGTTGCCGGTCTCGCGCGCGCCGTCGGGGCCGAACAGGGCGAAGACGCTGTTGCCGCCGTTGATGGCCAGGGCCTCGTCGAGGATGGGCTTCAGCCGGTCCGGCGGCGCGTGCATCTCGGCGGCGGCCTGGGCGGCCAGGATGTCGTCGACGCGGTGGGTCAGGTAGACGGCGGAGCGGAGGTAGACCATGGCCAGCAGGGCCACGGCGCCCACCGTGAACAGCCCGCCATAGAGCAGTGAAAGCCGGAAGGTGCTGGTCCGCCAGACCTCCCTAAAACGCATCGGGGCTAAACCACATTCAGCATGTAACCCTGGCCTCGCTCCGTCCGGATCAGCGGCGCCAGCCCCGGCAGGTCGATCTTGCGACGCAGCTTGCCGACGTGGACGTTGATCAGGTTGGTGCCCGGGTCGAAGTAATACTCCCAAACGCTCTCGAAGATCATCCTTCGGGTGAGCAGCTGGCCGGCGTTGCGCATCATGAATTCCAGCAATTGGAACTCCATGGGCAGCAGCTCGATGGTCCGCCCGGCGCGATAGGCCTCGCGCTTGACGAGGTCCAGCTCCAGGTCGGCGACCTGCAGGCGGGTTTCCACGCCCCCGCCGTCGGCGCCTTGCTGGCGGCGATGGCGGCGCAGCAGCACCTCCAGCCGGGCCACCAGTTCCTTGGGCGCGAAGGGCTTGATCAGATAGTCGTCGCCGCCGGCGCGCAGCCCATCGACCCGGTCGTCCACGTCGCTGAGCGCGCTGACCATCAGCACCGGCGCCTCCGAGCCCGCCTCGCGCAGCGCCCGGACCACTTCCAGCCCGTCCAGGCCCGGCAGCATGCGGTCCAGCGTGATGGCGTCGAACGGCTGGCTCATCGCCGTCTTCAGGCCCTCGGCGCCGTCGAAGCACTTGGCGGCCTCGAAGCCGCTGGCGGTCAGGCAGGCGGCGATTTCCTCTGCGGTGTCGAGGTCGTCCTCGATCACCAGGATGCGCGTCGCCGGCTCGTCCTTCGCGGCAGGCAGGACCGAGGCGTTCATGGTGGGCGCGAAACTCCCTTCAGGGCTCACGGCTGCGGATGGTCCGCCGCGTAAAGCGCCGCGTCCAGGCTGGCCACGCATGAGGCGAAGCCGCCGGAGGTCGGATCATAGCCCAGCCCGGCGCAGGCGCGCTGCTCGCGGGTGCGGGCCTCCCGCGACGAGGCGCGATAGAAGGGCTTGGCCGGATGGGCGGAAGCCGCCGCGCCGCCGGTGGCAGACGCCGTGGCGCCAGCGCGGTCGGCGGCGTCCAATTCGCACCGGGCCAGCGTCGCGCCGGCGCCGGCGCCCTGATCGAGGCAGGTGCGGTGCGCGGCCTCGCGCACGCCGGCCCGGTCGAGCCGCGCGGCGGAGGTGGAAAGGCTTTCGACGCAGGCGTCGTCGGCGGTGAAGCCCGGCTTCAGGCCGATCGTCGAGGCGCAGAGTTCGTCCACCTGCGCGAGCCGGGCGGCGGAGAGGTTGGCGGGATTGTAGGGCGCGGCCGCCGCGCAGCCGGACACCGCCGCCGTCGACAGCAGGCTCAGGACACAGACGTGCAGGCGCAAGGACGCAAGGCGCGTGGACATGGGCTCGCCGATCTCTGGAAAGGCAGGACCGTGGCGTGAGGTCCGTCTGCTGTGCAGGCTATCGCCCGCGCGTCCCTGGGCGAGTGAATAAAATTTCACCGGTGCGTCATGCTGCGACGCCGCGCGCCATGTGGCCACAAAGCCTCACGCCGGGATTCAAACTTGCGGGGTCACGCCGCCGCCTCGGACAGCTTGGCCGCCTTCGCAGAAACGTCACGAAACTGCTACTTTTGCTTTACGAGCGGAGACTAGCGAGACCCCTGATCAACCGCGGCCTATTGGCCCGGCCCAAGAGGGGAATCTGCATGACTTCGAAATCGTCGCTCTTCGCGGGCGCAGCGCTGGGCATCGTCTGTGCGCTGTCGTTCGGCGGCATGGCTTCGGCCGCCACGGCCAAGCACAAGCACGTCGCCAAGGGCCAGAGCGTGGAAGAACAGGTGAAGGCGCTCCAGGCGCAGGTGGACTCGCTGCAGCAGACGGTGCTGTCGCAGGCGGAAGCCCAGCGGTCCGCTCAGGCCCAGAACGAAGCCGCCCTGCAGGCCAGCGAGCAGAAAGCCTCCGCCGCCGCCGCCCAGGCCCAGCAGCTGCAGGCCAAGCTGGACATGCAGATCCAGCAGATCCCGGGCGCCGTGGACAGCCAGGTGAAGACGGCGGTGAAGGACTCCCTGCCGAAGCCGGGCAATGTGAAGGTCACCATGGGTGGCTTCGCGGCGGCCGAAGCGGTCTACCGCAGCAAGCAGAACGTGGCCGACATCGGCTCGAACTTCTCGAAGATCCCCTACGACAACAACCCGCTCGCCCACCTGGACGAGACCCGCTTCACCGGCCGCCAGAGCCGCCTTTCGGTGCTGGTGCAGGGTGACGTGAACCCGACCACCCACGCGGCCTTCTACGGCGAGTTCGACTTCCTGGGCGCAGCCCAGACCGCCAACTCGAACGAGAGCAACTCCTACAACCCGCGGATCCGCCACGTGTACGGCACGGTGGATTGGGACGATCTCGGCGTGCATTTGCTTGCCGGCCAGAACTGGTCGCTGACGACCATGAACGGCAAGGGCATCACCCCGCGCAACGAGGTCATTCCGCCGACCATCGAAGCGCAGTACGCCGTGGGCTTCGTCTGGGCCCGCCAGCCGCAGATCCGGATCACCAAGGATCTGATGGACAAGCAGCTGTGGCTGGCCGCCAGCCTCGAGAACTCGCAGACCACCTTCGGCGCCGCGGCCACCGGCACCAGCACGACCGCCGCCGGGGTCACCTCCAACGTCAGCGCGGCCGGTATCGGCCTGCTCGCGAACGTCAACAACTTCTCCTACAACCACCTGCCCGACGCGGTCGTCAAAGCCGCCTTCGAGCCCGACATCGGCGGCGCGCGGCCGGTCCACGTGGAAGCCTTCGGCGTCTTCCGCCAGTTCTACGACCGCGTGACCTACGCGGCCGGCAACGCGCTCGCGATCCCGGCGACCGTCACCAACAAGACCACCGAAGGTTCCGGCTTCGGCGCCGGCGTCACCTGGACCGTCGTGCCCAAGATCCTGGACGTGCAGGCCTCGGGCCTGGTCGGCAAGGGCATCGGCCGCTATGGCTCAGGCCAGCTGCCGGACGTTATCCCGGGGACCGACGGCAGCCTGCGTCCGATCAAGGAGACCATGTACCTGATCGGCGCGACCCTGCACGCCACCCCGACCCTCGACCTCTACACCTTCTGGGGTCAGGAAAAGCAGGAGAAGGCCGGCGTCACCCAGATCGGGACGACCTTCTTCGGCTACGGCAACCCGAACGCCAACCTGGCGGGCTGCCTGGTCGAAGGCGGGGCCTGCTCGCCCGACACCAAGCAGGAGAGCCAGATCAACTTTGGCCTCTGGGACCGGTTCTATCAGGGCAAGTTCGGCAACCTGCGGATCGGCCTGCAGTACTCCCACATCGAGCTGGAGGCCTTCAGCGGCCTGAACGGCGTCCGGCCGAAGACCAGCGACGACATGGTCTTCACCAGCTTCCGCTACTACCCGAACTTCTAAGGGTTCCGATCTGGAGAGCGAAAAGGGGCGGGTCGCAAGACCCGCCCCTCTTTGTTTGCGCCGATCCGAAGGACGCGCCCTGGCGGGCGCGCCGCAGACTCAGAAGTTCTTGTGGATCGAGACCCCGGCGTAGCGGCTGAAGTCGCGCGGCACGGTGCCCACGATCCCGCCGTTCGCCTCGCCGATCACCAGATAGTAGTGCTCGTTGGTGATGTTCTTGACCACCAGGCGCGCGTCCCAGTCCGATTGACGGTCGGTGAGCACGATGGACCCGTTCCAGACGCCATAGGCCGGCTGGATGGTGTCCGGCGTCTGGGCCAGGCTGTCCTGCTGCTTTGACTGCCAGGAGTAGTCGGTCTTCAGCCCCACTTCGTAGCGGCCGTTGGTCCAGGCGGTGTAGTCGGCCCGCACCGAGAACTTGTTCCGCGGCGCGAAGGGCAGGGGCTTGCCGTTCACCTGGCAGCTGATCGCCGAGCCCGGCGGGCAGTTGAAGTTGTCGATCTTGGCGTCGAGGTAGGTGTAGTCGGCGGTGAGCGTCAGGTTGTCGATGAACTTGCCCACCGCATCGATTTCGACGCCGCGGGTCGAAACCTGGCCGGCGTTGATCAGGCGGGTGACCACGGTGCCGGCGACCAGGTCCGGCTCGTTGGCCTGATAGTTGGAAACCGTGTCGTCGAAGATCGCCGCGTCGAACTGCAGGCGACGGTCGAAGAACCGCGACTTCAGGCCCAGCTCGTAGGCGTTGGAAGTTTCCGGCCGCAGCTGGTTGGTCTGCAACGCCGTCATGTTGAAGAAGACGTTGTAGGCCGGGCCCTTATAGCCGCGCGAGTAGGTGAAGTAGGTGTGGACGTCGTCGTTGACGTCGTACTGCAGGCCCAGCCGATCGGCGTAGCCGTTCACGCCCACCGATCCGGTCGCCGCGAAGGCCGGCTGCACGCCCGGCACGGCGGTCGGCGAGGTCGAGGTCCGGTTGGTGTAGAAGCTGAGGTCGTCGTGGACCAGGCGCAGGCCGGCGATCGCCCGGAAGTTCTTGGTGAAGTTGATGTTGGCTTCGCCGAACCCGGAGTAGTTGGTCGTGGTGGCGCCGAACGAGTTGAAGCCGAAATTCTGGGTCAGCGCGCCGGTCGTCGCGTTCAGCTGAGTCACGTCGCGGCGGTAGTTCTCCTTGTCCGGCGCGTGCAGGTAGTAGGCGCCCAGCACATAGTCGATGAAGTTGCCCTTCGGCGAAGCGAGGCGGATCTCCTCGGAGTACTGCTTCTCCCAGACGTGGCCCAGGTCGATCTGCTGGGTCGGCGTCAGCGCCGTCAGCGACGGGAAAAGGTCGAGGTCGCCGCGCTGGACGTTGCGCCAGTAGCGATAGGCGCTGATCGAGGTGAGGGTGAAGCCGCCGGGCAGGGAATAGTCCGCCTGGACATAGGCGCCGGAGGTCAGGTCCCGGTCGTCGTAGGGCGAGTTCAGCGAGACGTGGGTGTTGCTAAACGACGGCGTGATGCCCGCGTTCGCCAGGATGGTCGGCAGGTTGACGCTGTTCGTCCGCACGTTGGTCGGATAGGCGATGTTGTAGGTCCCCAGGAACACCGCCGGGCTGATGTCCTGGGTGGTGTACATGTAGTCGGCGCCGAAGACGACGCGCAGGTCCTTGTTCGGCGTCCAGAGCAGCTTCCCGCGCAGGCCCTGGGTGTTGTAGCCGTTGACGTGCGAGCCGTTGAAATTGTTGCGGACGTTGCCCTCGAAGCTGCTCGTCACGCCGGACAGCCGGCCGCTGAGCACGTCCTTGATCAGCTCGCCGTTGACCGCGCCGGAGACGCGATACTCGTTGCCCGTGTAGTAGCTGGCGTCGAGGAACCCGCCGGGCGTTGGCGTCGGGTCCTTGGTCACGATGCTGATCACGCCGGCCGAGGCGTTCTTGCCGAACAGGGTCCCCTGTGGGCCGCGCAGCACCTCGATGTGGTCCAGGTCGATGATGTCGGACACCATCTGGCCGGGACGGGCCAGCACCACGCCGTCGATGACGGTCGACACCGTGGGCTCGGCGCCCGCCGAGGTGGTGATGGTGCCGAGGCCGCGGATCAGGATGTCCTGGTCCTTGTTCGACGGCTGGCTGCGGAACTCGACGCTGGGGATGATCGCGATCAGGTCGGAGATGTCGTTGCGGTTCTCCTGAACGGCCACGGCCGCCGTGATCACGCTGACGGCCACCGGCACGTTCTGCAGGCTTTCCGAGCGCAGGCGGGCGGTGACGACCAGATCTTCCAGGGTCGTGGTCTGGTCGGCGGCGGTCGCCGCCGCGGCGCCGGCGGCCATGGCCGCATGAGCGCCGAACAGGCTTGAGCTGGCCAGCAAGGCGGCCACGAGGGCGCCGCGCGCCCGAATCGACCGAGAATTGTGGTTGGCCGAAGACATTGGTTTCCTTCCCCCGAATTAGGTTTTGTTTTGTTCAGTCCGACGTCACGCATGGCGGGGCCGAGAGATGGAAGCCCCGCGGAAACTCGATTCAGTCCATCGGCGGCCGGGTCTCGCCCCGCCTCCGACGCTCTCATGATAACGCTGTCATTATCCTATCTATCTAATAGGATTTAAGGCTCGGGAAGGCGCAGCGTCGCTGCAATTTTTCTCCTGTCCCTTCGCCGTTTTCTCTTGGAATCGCCCGGATCGGCCCGCGCGCCCAGGTTGACGCTGTCAATTCGTCGACCTGACGGAGTTTCCAATCAGGATTTGCCTCCCCCTTTGTCTGCGTCATGATAACGTTGTCATGACTGGCGCAGCCTGTCACGTGAGAACATCGTAATCGGGGAGCGACCATGGGTTTCGAGCCACAGCGCGAGCAGTTCGCCAAGCAAGGCTATGCGGTCTTCGAGCGCGCCCTGGAGGGCGACCTCCTCGAGCTGCTGCGCGACCGCTGCGCTGCCTTTGTGGCGCGGGAGGACGCGCGGATGGACGCCGCCGGCGTCGACACCCTGGGCATCAGCCATCGCGGCAAGCGCTACTTCGCTAACGAGTGCCAGCGCGAAGACCCCGATCTGCGCCGGATGCTCTTCAGTGACGTGATGGCCGACGTCTGCCGCGCCACCCTGGGCGACAACGCCTACTTCTTCTTCGACCAGTACGTGGTGAAGGGGCCCGAGGGCGGCCTGCCGTTCGGCTGGCACCAGGATTCGGGCTATGTGGTCGGCAACGGCGGGCCGGTGGACCACGCGCCCTACCTCACCTGCTGGTGCCCGCTGGACGACGCCACGGTCGAGAACGGCACCGTGCGCGTCCTGCCGTTCAGCGAGGTCCCGCTGTCGAAGGACTGGATCATGCCGCACGAGCGCCAGCCCGGGACCAACGACCTGGTCGGCTGGAAGGGCAATGACGAGGGTGTGGTGCTGGAGGTTCCGGCCGGCAGCGTGGTGGCCTTCTCCAGCCGCCTGCTGCACACCACCGGCGCCAACCGCACGGACAGGATGCGCCGGGTCTACCTGGCGCAGTATACCCCGGAGGTGATGCTGAACCCCGGCACCCGCCATCTGCGCCGCAACGCCATCCCGGTGGTCCAGAAGGGCGAGCACGTCACCCGTGCCTGATCACGGGCCTGATCTGATGGCCGAAGTCGCCGCCGACGCGCCGGACGGGATCACCGCCGCGCCGCGGGCGCTGGTCGAACGGCGCAAGTGGTGGCTGCTCGGCCTGGTGATGGCGGCCGGCATCCTCAACCTGATCGACCGCCAGGTGATCTCGGTCCTGAAGCCGTTGATCGAGACCGACCTGCACTGGACCGACGTCGACTACGGCCGGCTGGCCTCGCTGTTCCAGCTCAGCGCCGCCATCGCCTACCTCGGCGTCGGCTGGATCATCGACCGGCTGGGTGTGAAATGGGCCAGTCCCGTCGGCGTGCTGACCTGGAGCCTGTCGGCCATGGCCCACGGCTGGGCGGTGACCATGGGCCAGTTCTCGGCCGCGCGCATCGCGCTGGGCGCCACCGAATCCATGGGCACGCCGTCCTTCGTGAAGACGGTGGGCGCGGTGTTTTCCGCCCGCGTGCGCTCGCTGGCCTTCGGTTTTTCCAACGGCGTCTCCTCGATCGGCGCCATCGTCACCCCGCTGTTCCTGCCGGCGCTGGCGGTG
>JAFEDM010000545.1 GCA_018241625.1 Pseudomonadota bacterium
CAGGTTCTGCAGCACCTGGCCGCGCGAGGGGCCGTTGAACAGGCTGGACGGCTTGCCGTCGACCAGGATGGTGACGTTCGGATCGCCGCGCAGGCTGACATTGCCCTGCACGTCCACCTGCACCGAGGGTACGTTGCGCAGGGCGTCGGCGACCGAGCCCGTCCCGGCCTGCAGGTCCTTGGTCAGGTCGTAGCTGCGCCGGTCGATATCGGTCTTGATGTCCTGCGACTGGGCGGTGACCGTCACGCCCTCGACGGTCTTGGTCGGGTTGGCCGGGGCCGCGGCGGCCGGCTTCGGCGTCGCGGGCGCGGCCGGCGGGAACTCGCCCTTCTCCAGCACCAGGGGCAGGCTGACGCCCTGCTTGAACTGGCCGTTCCAGTCGCCCTTGGCCGCGTCCCACTGGCCGTCGAAGCTCGCCTGCAACGGCGGGATCGCGAAGGTGAAATGGCCGCCGGCCAGCTTCACGTCGGACAGGGGTATGCGCACCCCGCCCTGGTCGAGGCTGACCATGTCGCCGGACAGGCCGCCCTTGCCGTCATCCTTCACATGGATGGCCACGCGCAGAATGGTCGGGCCGACCACCAGCACGCCGTGCCAGGCGCCCACGATCTCCTGGGCCGCGGCCGGGGTCGCGGCCAGCGCCAGGGCGGCGATGGAGGCGCAGGCCGCCAGGCCCGCGCGACGTTGAAAACGCAGAATCTGCGAACTACCCCGAACGGCTCCGACGGAGCCCATGAATTCTGGTCGTCAGGTCTGGTGGGCGGCTCAGGCCGGCGAGGGCGGGCCCGCGGCCGACCGCAGCATCCGCCGCCAGGCCGCGCTGTTCGCCAGCGCCACCGGCGCGATGGCGAGGACGAGGGCCACCCGGGCCAAGGGCGGGGCGAAGGCGCCGGCCATCATCACCACGCCCATCAGCACGATGGCCCAGCCCCGGCGCAGGCTGGTGCGAATCCACCGCCCCGGTTCCGGCGCGGCCGGTCCCTTGGGCGGCGACAGCTTGGCGGCGCTGTTGCCGTAGATCACGAAGATCGCGCCGCCGATCAGCATCGCGACCTGCTGCGGCGAGGCATGCAGCACACGGGCGTCGCGGAAGACGAAGATGGCCGCGAACCAGGCCTGCATGACGCCGGCGAACAGGCTGATCACCACCACCGCCGTCTGCGAGAAGCGGCGATAGTCGGGCGAGTACTCCATGCCCTTCGGCTTCAGCCGGCGCTCGCTCATCAGGATCGCGGCCGCGATCCACACCGGATAGCTCCAGAGCGCGAAGAAGACGCGCCAACCGAGCGACTTCAGCGCCGCCGGATGATGCGCCAGCACGGGCCATTGGACGATCATGGCGCCGGCCGCCATCGCGACCATGGCGGCGACGATCGACCAGCAGGTGAGCTTCGCCAGACGGGTCATGGCGTGGATCCTTCAGCACGCTTGGTTGGGGCGAGTTCGGGCGCCGGGAAGCCGATCCCGAAGCTGTCGGCGAAGGCCAGCAGCGCGTCCTCCAGCACCGACAGCCGCAGCTGGTACGTGATGGTGGTCCCCTGTTTGTCGGCGTCGATCAGGTCGGCCTCGCGCAGCACCGCGAAGTGGCCGGACATGGTCGCCTTGGAGATCGGGAAGTGGTCCGACAGCTCGCCGGCGGTCATCGGCCGCTCGCGCAGCAGCTGCAGCACCCGGCGGCGGGTCGGATCGGCGAGGGCTTTGAAGACCCGGTTCATGTTCGGTATTTAGGCAAATACCGAATGAAGAGTCCATACCCCAGTTCTGTGGCGGCTTCATCGGGCGTCTCCAGCCTCAGTGCGCGGTGTGCTTGACGATCCAGTCGGTCATCACGTCCAGGGCCTTGGGCGACACCGTCTCCTCGATCTTGCCGTACTCGGCCGGGGCGCCGGTGCCGGCGGTCTGGAAGAGGTGGTTCAGGCCCTCCAGCTCGACGATGGTCACGTCCTTGTTGGCCTGGGTCGCGGCGCGGATTCCCGGCAGGTTCTGGCTGGCCACCACCTGCACGTCCTTCGTGCCGTCCAGCGCCAGGATCGGCGCCTTCACCTTGGCCAGCGTCGGAGCCGGGTCATAGCCGATGAACCAGCGGTACCAGGGCGTCGTGACCGCGGCCAACTGGCTGTCGATCATGGCCTGCGGCGCATTGGGATAGGCGGCGCGGGCGACCTGCTCGGCGGCGGCCTTGGCGCTGGCGGTGTCGGCGGCCTTGACCACCACGGCGTTGATCTGGTCGAGCAGGGCTTCGTTCCTGGCCACCAGGGCGGCGTCAACGCCGCTCGCCTTGGCGATGGCGGCGCGCTGGGCGGCCATCAGCTGGGCGGTCGGGACGCCGGGGCCGGCCATCAGCACGATGAAGGCGATCTTCGGATCGGCCACCGCCACCAGGGGCGCGATCAGCCCGCCCTCGGAATGGCCGATCAGGCCCACACGCTTGGCGTCGATCCCCGGCCGGGCGCGCAGGAAGGCGGCCTCGGCCTCGGTGTCCTTGGCGAAGTCCAGGCTGGTGGCTTCGGCGAAGACGCCGGTGGACTTGGCGAAGCCCCGGTCGTCGCAGCGCAGCACGGAGACGCCGTGGCGCGTCAGATGGTCGGAGATCACCAGGAATGGCCGGTGTCCGGCCAGGGCCTCGTCGCGGTCCTGGGCGCCGGAGCCGGTGATCATCACCACGCCCGGGAACGGCCCCTTGCCGGTGGGCGTGGTCAGCGAGCAGGCGAGGGTGACGCCGGGCGCGCTCAGCACCGACACCTCCTCTTCCTTATAGGGGTAGGGCTTGGCCGGGACCTGTGGGCGGTTGAGCGCCGTCACCGGGCCTTTGGCCAGCACCAGCTTCAGGGCGGCGCCCTGCCGCCAGGTCCCGTCCCAGGTCTGGGCCGTGGGGTTCCAGGTCGCCTCGTAGCGGCCGTGGATCTCCGGCACGTCGAACGCCAGCCTGCCGTCGGCCGCGGTGACATTCGCCACCGGGATCGGTTCCGGCGCCTGGTCGGGGCTGGTGATCGCCCCGGTCAACTGGCCGGAGGCGTCCCGCGTCAGGTTGAGCCCTAGGCGCAGGTCGCCGGCCGGCGTCGCCACCGCCCCGTGCCAGGCGCCCGCCGCGTCCGGCGCGGGCGACTGGGCCGCGCCTTGCGCATGGGCCGCGCCGGCCAGCACCACGGCCATCATCAGGAAGCCCACGGTCATGCAGGCGATCCATATGGTCAGTCGACGGATCATGATCATCTCGATCTCCAGGCGCTCGGCCCCACGGCCGCTCCAGCCAGACAGTCGGACAGGGTGTGGAAGTCTTACGCGTCGGTCGGTCGGCGGCGGCGCCTTGGCGTCGCCCGCGGGCCGGTGGCCGCAGGCAGGACCTTGGGCGCCGGCTCGGGTTGGTCGTCCGGCCGGGCGGTCTGGCTCGCCGCCAGGCCCGCCAGCGCCACCAGGCCGCCCGGGTTCATGGCGTCGACCATGGCCGACGGCATCAGGATGGTCGCGCCGCGCTCCTTGGTGGTCTCGTAGATGATGTTCATGGCGCGCAGCTGCAGGGCCGCCGGGCTCTGGGCGTAGATGTTCGCCGCCTCGACGAATTTCGCCGCCACCTCCTGCTCGGCCTGGCCGAGGTGAATCCGCGCGGCCGCCTCGCGCTGGGCCTGGGCCTCGCGGCTCATGGCGTCCTGCAGGCCTGACGGCACGCCGATGTCGCGGATCTCCACCGAGATCACCGAGATGCCCCAGTCGCCGGTCTTGCGGGCGATCTCCTCGCGCAGCTGTTCGTCGCCGCGCTTGCGGTCGGCCAGCAGGGTCGACAGCAGGGACGAACCCACCATCTCGCGCAGCGAGGTCTGCGAGACCCGCGCGATGGCGGACCGGTAGTCGGCGATCTCCAGGGCGGCGCGCTCGGCGTCATGGATCTGCCAGAACACCACGGCGTCCACGTCCACCGGCACGGTGTCCTTGCTCAGCGCCTGTTCGGCGTTGAACTCGGTGGTCTGGATGCGCTGGTCGAGCCAGGTCGCCACCTCGTCGATCACCGGCACGATGAAGAACACGCCGGGCCCCTGGATCGACTGCAGCCTGCCCAGCCGCAGCACCACGGCCCGCTCCCACTGGTTGGCGACCTTCAGGCTGAGCGGCGTGAGAAGGCCCAGCAGGATGAACAGGGCGCCTAGCCCGAAAAGGACGTAGATCCCCTCGCGGGCGCCCTCCTCGAAGCTGAGAGCGCCCAGGGCGAAGAACACCACGGCCAGAAGGGTCGCCGGGCCGTTCGCCGTGCGGGCGCGATAGCCCTGCAGGCTGAAGTTCACGCCTGGAACATAGGCGTTGCTCATCTCTCGTCTCCTTTGTCCGCGGCCAGCGCCGCGATCCGGTTGGCCAGCGCCTGGGGATCGACCCCCATGGCGAGGGCGGCGGCCAGGGTCTGGCGCGCCAGGTTGTCGGTGTCGCGTTCGTGCTCCAGGCCGCCCTTCGCGGGCGGCGGCTGGGCGACGAAGCTGCCGCGGCCGCGGACCAGCTCCAGCGCGCCCAGGCGCTCCAGCTCGTCGTAGGCGCGGCGTACGGTGTTCAGGTCGACCTTCAGGGCCACGGCCACCTGGCGCATGGTCGGCATCTGGTCGCCGGGCGAGAGCAGGCCTGCCCCGATCGCCCGCAGGAACTGTTCGCGCAGCTGCACATAGATCGGGACCCCCGTCTTCTCCCCGAGGCGCAGCGCCGCCAATATCTGTTCCTGTGTATGCATACATTCATACAATACGCCAGCGGCAGCGCTTGTCAAATTGCCGCTCGGTCTGTGGGGTGGCGCACGGGATTCGCCAGGGCCTTGCCGGGCGCAAATGTTACCGGCGGAAAATTCCATAATATTCCCATAAATCTTGGGAATCTGACGATGGATCGCCAAGAACAGACAAAATAGTGCACCCACCAGAAAGTTGAGCAACGGGTGGTTGTGTATCTAGGAACATTGAGTCTACTGGATTTTATCCGGCAAATACCTCCAGATGAGCGAGCATACTTGGCGAATGTATTTTTCTATGCATTGTCGAAAGCGCTGCTGGGGGGTGGCTCTGACACCATAGGCTGAGACCTCCTCCAGCCGTGGCGCGTTGCGCGCCGTTTGGAATTGGGGGGAACCATGCGACGTCAAGTTCTGCGGGCCGCGGCCGTCGGGGCCGCCGCCGTGACGCTGTTGGGCGCCGGCGCTGCGTCGGCGGCCGACACTCTGTCCTGGAGCACGGCCAGCGCTACGACCTACTTCTGCAACTTCACGGATTGCGGGGTCCAGCCGCTGCTGGTGGCCGGGCATTCGGATTCGGCCGGGACCGACTTCAACGCCTCGGCCCTCGTCAACTCGCCGCACGGCACGGCCTTCGCCGCGGCCGACGCCGGCTCGACCGGCCTCTTGGCCGAT
>JAFEDM010000546.1 GCA_018241625.1 Pseudomonadota bacterium
GGGCAGGTAGGCGTGATCGGCCATGTCGAAGATGGCGCTGCCGGCGCCCACGAGGGCCGCCGCCGCATAGACCTGCAACAGGCTGAGCAGATGCAGCCAGGACGCCAGGGGCAGGGTGGCCAGGACGCCCGCGCGCATCAGGTCTGCGGCGATCAGGATCGGGCGGCGCGTGCGGCTGTCGACGAACCCGCCGCCGGCCAGTCCGACGACCATCGCCGGCCCGTAGGTCAGGGCGGACAGCAGCCCGAGCTGGCTGGGGCTCGCGCCCAGCGCCATGACCGCGGTGAAGACCAGACCTTCACGGGTGATGCGCGCGCCGAAGGCGGAGATCGCCTGCGCGGCCCAGAGGCGCATGAAGTCGCTCTGCTTCCGGAGCGGATTTTGCGAAGGCATCAGAAAATCGGGCAGCTTGAGGCGGTCACGCGACCGCTGGGCCATCGGGCCGCTCGGCGGCCGACGGGGCGCTGGTGAGCGCATTTTTTTGGCCGCCGCGCCGCTCACCGGAACGGGCTTTTGCCGAGCGCCGTTCGTCCAGTCAAGCTGTCTCGGCACGTCGAGCTTGGGGATGTCGCGTCGCTCCAGCTATGAGGCGGTGTCGCCAGGAGCCCGCATGTCCGAACCGCTGACCCTCATCGTGGTGCCGTTCTTCACGGTGCTCGAACCCACCTTCCAGGCCGGGGGTCTGGTCGTGGCGCGAGCCTGGGAGCTGACGGAGGCGCAGCGGCCGCAGGTGCGCGCCATCGTCCACGCCGGGGAGGCGGTGCTGACCCCCGATCTGTTGGAGACCCTGCCCAACCTCGGCCTGATCGCCTGCGTGAGCGTGGGCTACGATGGCATCGACGTGGACTGGTGCCGGTCGCGCGGCATCGAAGTCACCCATGCCCGGGGCCTAAACGCCGAGGATGTGGCCGACCACGCCATGGGCCTGATGCTGGCCGCCTGGCGTGACATTCCGACCTTCGACCGCAAGGTGCGGGAGGGCCGCTGGATCCAGGAGGAGCGCCTGGCGCCGCAGCCCAGCCTGGGCGGTCGCACCCTGGGCGTCGTGGGCCTGGGCCACATCGGCGCCGCCGTCGCCCGCCGGGCCGAGGCCTTCCGCATGAAGGTGCAGTGGTGGGGTCCGCGGGAGAAGGAGGCGCCCTGGCCGCGCGCGGACAGCGTGCTGGCCCTGGCCCAGGCGAGCGATGTCCTGGTGGTGGCGTGCCGCGCCGAGCCCTCCAATCGCGGCCTGATCAACCGCGAGGTGATCGAGGCGGTGGGGCCGGCTGGCGTGATCGTCAACGTCTCACGCGGTTCGGTGATCGACGAGCCGGAGCTGCGCGCCGCGCTCGAGGACGGTCGGCTGTGGCGCGCAGGCCTGGACGTCTTCGCCCAGGAGCCGACGCCAGCCGAGCTCTGGGCCGGCCTGCCGAGCGCGGTGCTGACGCCGCACACTGCGGGTTCCTCCAGCGCCGCCGTGCCGCTGATGGTCGCCCAGGCGATCGACAACGTGCAACGCTTCCTGCGCGGTGACGAACTGGCGAGCCCGGTTCCGGCCTGAAGACAGCGGCGGTTTACTTGACATAAAGACATAAAGATATCTTTATGCGATCTATGACGTTGACCGCGAACCAGGCCGTCGAAGTGCTGCGCGCCGCCGGCGAGCCGTCGCGCCTGCGCATCCTAGCACTTCTGGCGCGCGAAGAACTGGCCGTGCTCGAACTGTGCCGGGTGCTGGACCAGAGCCAGCCGCGCGTCTCGCGCCATCTGAAGCTCCTGGCCGAGGCGGGCCTAGTGGAGCGCTTCCCGGACGGGGCCTGGGTCTTCTATCGCCTCACCGCGGGCGGCCCCGCCGACGCCCTGGTGAGCGAGCTGCTCACGCGAATCGACGCGGCCGATCCCGTGCTGACCCGCGACGCCGAACGGCTGTCGGCCGTCTTCGCCGAGCGCGCTTCGGACGCCTCGGAATATTTCGCCCGCAATGCCGCGCGTTGGGACGAGATCCGGTCGCTCTATGTCTCCGACACGGACGTGGAGGCGGCCATCCTGCAAGCGGCGGGACCCGGTCCTTTCCAGCGGCTGGTCGACCTCGGGTCGGGCGCCGGGCGGATGCTCACCTTGCTCGGCCCTCACGCCCGGGCGGCGCTGGGCCTGGACCTGTCGCAGCAGATGCTGAACATCGCTCGCAGCCGGGTGACCGAGGCGGGCCTGGCGGGCTGCGAACTGCGTCACGGCGATATCTTCGCGACTCGTCTGCCGGACGCCAGCGCCGATCTGGTGGTCGTCCATCAGGTGCTGCACTACCTCACCGACCCCGCTGCGGCGGTGAAGGAGGCGGCGCGCATAGTCGCCCCCGAGGGCAAGCTGATCATCGCCGACTTCGCCCCGCACAAGCTGGAGTTCCTGCGCGAGCAGCACCAGCACCGCCGGCTGGGCTTCGCTGAGCCGGAAATGGCCCGCTGGCTGGCCGAGGCAGGCCTGGGCAGGGTGCGGGTCGTGAGCCTGCCGCCGGCCCAGAAGGGCGGGCTGACCGTCAAGATCTGGACCGCCGAGCGGACCCGCGAACATCAAAGGAGCGCGGCATGAGCGCCTCTCGCCTCGATCGCAATGCGACGGTGCTGGGTCCCGTCGCGCGCGCCGGCGCCGGCGGGTCTCGGCGTCCGCGCGTCTCGTTCGAATTTTCGCCGCCGAAGACGCCGGAGGCCGAGGAAAACCTCTGGGAGGCGATACGCCGGTTGGAGCCGCTCGATCCTTCGTTCGTCTCGGTGACCTACGGCGCAGGCGGTTCGACCCGCGATCGCACGCACCGCACGGTCCTGCGGATGCTCACCGAGACCAGGCTGAGGCCCGCCGCGCACCTGACCTGTGTCGAGGCCAGCCGCGGGGAGGTGGACGAGGTGATCCGCGATTACTGGGACGCCGGCGTGCGCCACATTGTGGCGCTGCGCGGCGATCCGCCGGGCCAGATCGGCGGCGCCTATACGCCGCGCGTGGACGGCTACGCCAACGCGACCGAGCTGACCGCCGGCATCCGGGCGATCGGCGACTTCGAGGTCAGCGTCGGGCTCTACCCGCACGTCCATCCGGAAAGCTCCGGGATCGACCACGACATCGACGTGCTGAAAGCCAAGGTCGACGCTGGCGCGACGCGGGCGATCACGCAGTTCTTCTATGATATTGAATCTTTTTTAAAATTCATGGACCGTGTGCGAGCCGCTGGGATCACGATCCCGGTGTCGCTGGGCATCATGCCGGTGACCAACTTCAAGGGCCTGAAGAAGATGGCGGGGCCCATCGGCATCAACCTGCCGGCCTGGCTGGGCAATCTGTTCGAGGGGCTGGATTCCGATCCGGAGACCCGCCGGCTGATCGCCGCCTCGGTCGCCACCGAGATGTGCGCGCGGCTGGTCGAGGAAGGCTTCGAGGACTTCCACTTCTACACCCTGAACCGCGCCGACCTGACCTACGCCATCTGCCGGGTGCTGGGCGTGCGCGAGCCCGAAACCCCCACCGCCACGGAGGCCGCGGCATGAGCGCCCGCAGCGAACGCATCGCCCTGCTGAAGCAGGCGGCGAAGGACCGCGTCCTGATCCTCGACGGCTCGTGGGGCGTGATGTTCCAGAAGGCCGGCCTCACCGAGGCCGACTACCGCGGCGCGCGGTTCAAGGACTACGCGGGCCAGCTGAAGGGCGACAACGACGTCCTGTGCCTGACCCGGCCCGATCTGGTGCAGGAGCTGCACGAGGCCTACTACGCCGCCGGCGCCGACATCAGCGAGACCAACACCTTCTCGGCCACCACCATCGCCCAGGCGGAGTACGGGCTGGAAGCCGCGGTGCGCGACATCAACCTCGAGGGCGCGCGGGCGGCGCGGCGGGCGGCGGACAAGTTCACCGCCCGGGAGCCGCACAAGCCCCGGTTCGTGGCCGGCTCGATCGGCCCGCTGCCGGTTATGCTGAGCATGTCCTCAGACGTGAACGACCCCGGCGCGCGCAAGGTGACCTTCGAACAGGTCTACGAGGCCTATGCCGAGCAGGTCCGGGCGCTGCACGAGGGCGGCGTCGACCTGTTCCTGATCGAGACGATCACCGACACGCTCAACTGCAAGGCCGCGATCAAGGCGATCCTCGACCTGGAGGAGGCGGGCTACGAGCCGCTGCCGATCTGGATCAGCGGCACCATCACCGACCGCTCGGGTCGCACGCTGAGCGGCCAGACGGTGGAGGCGTTCTGGAATTCGGTGCGCCACGCCAAGCCGTTCGCGGTGGGGCTGAACTGCGCCCTGGGCGCCGAGCTGATGCGGCCGCACATCGCCGAGCTGGCGCGGGTGGCCGACACCCTGGTCAGCGCCTATCCCAACGCCGGCCTGCCCAACGCCATGGGCGAGTACGACGAGACGCCGGACGAGACCGGCCACGCCCTGCACGACTGGGCCGAGCAGGGCATCGTCAACATCCTGGGCGGCTGCTGCGGCACCACCCCGGACCACATCGCCCATGTGGCCAAGGCGGTGGCGGGCCTGGCCCCGCGCGTCGTGCCCGAGCGCCCGACGGCCATGCGGCTGGCGGGGTTGGAGCCGTTTGAGTTGGCGTAACACCCGCACGCCGCGTGTCATCCCGGAAGCCGCGCCAGCGGCTATCCGGGACCCATAGACACCGCGGTCCAGATTTGAGTACGGCGGCGCCGTTCAGGGCATCCTGAGGCGCTGGCGTGTATGGGTCCCGGATAAGCGCTGCGCGCTTTCCGGGATGACAGAAAAAAGGAGTAGGTCCCGGCTCGGCCTGCGCGGCTACGCCGCTCCGTTGGCCGGGATGACAGGTTTTATCGAATGCGACCTACCTTCATCAACGTCGGCGAGCGGACCAACGTCACCGGCTCGGCGAAATTCCGGAAGCTGATCGAGGACGGGGACTACCCGGCCGCGCTGTCGGTCGCGCGCCAGCAGGTGGATGCGGGCGCGGCGATCATCGACGTGAACATGGACGCTGGCCTTTTGGACTCCGTCGCGGCCATGCGCACCTACCTCAACCTGCTGGCCGCCGAGCCGGACATCGCGCGGGTGCCGGTGATGATCGACAGCTCCAAGTGGGAGGTGATCGAGGCCGGGCTGCGCTGCGTGCAGGGCAAGGCGATCGTCAACTCGATCTCCATGAAGGAGGGCGAGGCGAAGTTCATCGAGCAGGCCAAGGCGTGCCTGCGCTACGGCGCCGCCGTGGTGGTGATGGCGTTCGATGAAATCGGCCAGGCCGACACCGCCCAGCGCAAGATCGAGATCTGCACGCGGGCCTATCGCATCCTGGTGGACCAGGTGGGCTTCCCGCCCGAGGACATCGTCTTCGACCCGAACATCTTCGCGGTGGCGACCGGGATCGAGGAGCACGACAACTACGCCGTCGACTTCATCGAGGCGACGCGGGTGATCAAGCAGACGCTTCCCCATGCGCGCGTCTCGGGCGGCGTCTCCAACGTGTCGTTCAGCTTCCGCGGCAACGAGCCCGTGCGCCGGGCGATCCACTCGGTCTTCCTCTACCACGCCATCGCGGCGGGCATGGACATGGGCATCGTCAATGCCGGCGAGCTGCCGGTCTATGACGAGATCCCGGCGGAGCTGCGCGAGGCGGTGGAGGACGTGATCCTCAACCGGCCCCAGCGGCACGAGAACCAGACCAACACCGAGTTCCTCGTCGACCTGGCGCCCAAGTACAAGGGCGGCAAGTCGGAGGCCAAGGGCCCTGACCTCGCCTGGCGCGAGGGCACGGTCGAGCAGCGTCTCAGCCACGCCCTGGTCCACGGCCTGACCGACTGGATCGAGGCCGACACCGAGGAGGCCCGCGCGAAGGCCGAACGCCCGCTGCACGTCATCGAAGGCCCCCTGATGGACGGCATGAACGTGGTCGGCGACCTGTTCGGCTCGGGCAAGATGTTCCTGCCCCAGGTGGTGAAGTCCGCCCGGGTGATGAAACAGGCCGTGGCCTATCTGATGCCGTTCATGGAGGCCGAGAAGGAAGCCGGCGGCGGCGACCGCCAGGCGGCCGGCAAGATCCTCATGGCCACCGTCAAGGGCGACGTCCACGACATCGGCAAGAACATCGTGGGCGTGGTCCTGCAGTGCAACAACTACGAGGTGATCGACCTGGGCGTCATGGTCCCGGCCGACCGCATCCTGGACGAGGCCATCGCCCACAAGGTCGACATGGTGGGGCTGTCGGGCCTGATCACCCCGAGCCTGGACGAGATGGCCTATGTGGCCGGCGAGATGCAGCGGCGCGGCATGACCATCCCGCTGCTGATCGGCGGCGCCACCACCAGCAAGACCCACACGGCGGTGAAGATCGAGCCCAAGTACAAGGGCAGCCAGACAACTTACGTGCTCGACGCCAGCCGCGCCGTGGGCGTGGTCTCGGGCCTGCTGTCGCCCGAGCGCGAGCGGATCATGGGCGAGACGGCGGCGGAGTACGTCAAGGTGCGCGAGGCCTTCGCCCGCGGCCAGGACAAGCGCGCCCGCGCTACCCTCGCCGAAGCGCGCGACAACGCCTTCACCCCCGACTGGACGGCCTATGACCCGCCGAAGCCGAGCTTCACCGGCACACGGACGTTTGAGGCCTGGGACCTGGCCGACCTCGCCCGCCACATCGACTGGTCGCCGTTCTTCGCCAGCTGGGAGCTGATCGGCCGCTATCCGCAGATCCTGGAGGACGACGTGGTGGGCGAGGCGGCGGTCGCCCTGTTCGCCGACGCTCAAGGAATGCTGCAGCGGATCATCGGCGAGCAGTGGTTCACGGCGAAGGGCGTGGTGGGCTTCTGGCCCGCCAACGCCGACGGTGATGACGTCGTGCTCTACACGGACGAGACGCGGGAGACGGAGCTGTCGCGGCTGCATTCGCTGCGCCAGCAGATGGCGCGCGGTTCAGGCGAGAATGCGCGGGCCAATGTGGCGCTCGCCGACTTCATCGCCCCCGCCGGGACCAAGCCCGACTGGATCGGCGGCTTCGCCGTCACCGCCGGCCATGGGGAGGCCGAGATCGTCAAGCGCTTCAAGGACGCCGGCGACGACTATTCGGCGATCATGGCGTCGGCGCTGTGCGACCGCCTGGCGGAGGCCTTCGCCGAGGCGCTGCACCGCAAGGTGCGCACCGAGCTCTGGGGCTATGCGCCGGATGAGGCCTGGGACCTCGACGTGATGATCGCCGAACAATACCGCGGCATCCGCCCGGCGCCGGGCTATCCGGCCCAGCCGGATCATACCGAGAAGGGGACGCTGTTCGAGCTGCTGGACGCGACGGCGCAGACCGGGATCACGCTGACCGAGAGCTACGCGATGTACCCGACGGCGGCGGTGAGCGGGCTCTACTTCGCGCACCCGGAGAGCCACTACTTCGGGGTCGGGCGGATTGAGAAGGATCAGGTGGAGGACTATGCGCGGCGCAAGGGGATGGGCGTCGGCGAGGTGGAGCGGTGGCTGGGGTCGATTTTGAATTATGAGGCGGGGTAGGGGGAGGGGCATTAGATCAGCCGGCCCAACCCTTCACGAAATTTGACGAAGCTGGGAGAGATGTTTCGCGCGGGATCCATCTGCGGTCCGATTTTCTCGGCCCACTCGTGCTTGACCTGACCAGGTAGAGGCCATCCGGCCCGTCGTATGGCGTCTGATCCACCAGGGTAGAGCGCATCTGCCAACATTTCCCACGTCCCACATACGCTATCTTGAGCGTAGCGGTTCAGAGCATCGATCTTCGCCTTCGGATAGGCACTGATTACGGCCGCTCGATCTCCGAAATACCAAGCCTCAATTTCCTCGATTGCCAGCCGAAAGAGCACGTTCGGTTTCGGGTTGCAGGCGTCAGCGACAGTTTGAAGCTCCGAGAGGAAGTCTGCGCAAGATCGTGTATCGGTGTCCGCTACGACAATGACGACATCGATTCCCGGTGACTTTCCGTATCCACGCAGAATTCTCGGCAACTGATCCAGAAGTATCCGCTTCGAAGGATCGGCCTGTCCCGATAAGTTCTTAGGAATTCGGCCAATGCCTCTATAAGCGTGGATTCGCCACGTGTGCGGATCGGAAAATTCTCCAAATATCTTCGGAAGTAGGAATTCAAGTAGCGCCGCGCCGGAGCTATCTTCAATGAGAATTTCGGCGTGCATCGGCTATCTGGCGTCCAGGTAATCGCTATACCACAGGCTTCCCAGAGGAAGACCTTCAGCGACCAAATTGTTCACGTCCTGCAAGTCGGAGGCTCGTCTTATTATTGAAAACCCGTCACTTGATTTCTCAAGTATCCAAACTTCCTGAGGGCCCAAGGCGTCAACGAAATATGGCTGGTGGGTGGTGACGAAAATCTGTGGAGCGTTTCTTTTGCCCGTGGCGTGTGATCGAAATTCCTCCGCCAATGTCTCTAAAAGTTTGTGATATAGTCCGTTCTCCGGTTCCTCAATGCAGATAAATGGCGGCGGATCGGGATCTTCCATAAGTAGTAAATATGCAAAAACCTTAAGTGTTCCGTCGGACATTTGTTGGGCAAAAAATGGATCCCCAAAGGCTCCGTCGTTGAATCGAAGCAATACGCGCTTGTCTTCAGTAACGTGAGTATCTATGCTCGAAATTCCAGGAATTTTTTCCGCAATTCGGTTGAGGATTATCTTAAATCTAGCACTTTGCTCGCGTTCCATAAACTGGACAACGTTACCAATATTGTCTCCATGAATATTCAGGTGTCGCTGAGGTCCGGACGTGGGAAGGCTTCTGGCGGCGTCGGGATAGAAATAGAAAAGGTACCAGCCCTTCAGGAAATCCCTGAACCGAGTAATTCTTGGGTGCTCTTTGAGTGTTCCGAGAGTGGCAATTCCTAGCTGCCGGAGGTCGGTCAACTCCACTGACTCCTGGGCCCGATCTTCCTCGCCCTCGATTTCCAAAGCTTCTTCACCCGCCCAGACGAGGCCTTTTCCATGATGTAGTCGTAAAAACGGATAGGGCCGACCATGCTTTTGGCCCTTTCGACGTTGCTTAAGCAGTTCCGATTCCACAAACGGGCGGCCGGTTTCGTCGAGGTTGATTGCGAGCTCGTATGTGATCGGCCGCTCGTTTGGCGCTTCTCGATAGTAGATTTCGAACTTCACCGGTTCGGTGGATGCCATGGAGCGCAGGCGATCAAAGCCACCGCGCTGCTTCATGTCGCAGGCTGTTTCGACGTCAGTAGTGAGGCAGTCGGCAACAAACCCGAATGCGTCAAACAACGTACTCTTACCCACCCCGTTTTTGCCGATTACGACAGTAAAGGGTGTCAACGGTTCGCGATCGGGCTGCCCTGACAGGCGACCAAGCGTAATGTCGCGAAGCGCCCGATAGTTCTGAACTCGAAAGCCCTCAATCAACGACATATTCGGTGCCCTCGAAGGGTGGGTAGGATGATCCCACTGTCCTAGCGACAGATGAGCTTCGTGTCGAAAAACGGTCGCCGTTTCCGCTGGCGCTCCTTTTAGATGCAATGGAGCCGGGGCCGGTCATACGGTCAAGCTGCGGTCACCCCCACCTCAGTATGCTCCGCCGCCCGGCCGCCTCAAGGACGAGCGCTATCGCGTCGGGCTACGCCCGATCCCCCGGGACCGACCGGAGGTCGGCCCGAGGGCAGGCCAAGACCCGGCCGGGCGGCGGAGCCTTGGGCTTGGCATGGGCTTAAGGGCAGGTGTGGCGGGACGCGCCTAGGCCGCGAGGAACCCTTGGCGGTGGCGCTCCAGATAGGCCGGATGTGGCCAATCGCGCCGATCCCCGGGGAGATGGATGCGATCCATCTGCTTTGCGAACAGGCTTCGCAGTTCCGCCGGCACCTTGTTGTGGGAAACCAGCAGCCGGTAGTCGTCGGTCAGCGAAATCAGATGGCGGTCGAACAGCCAGTGGACTGTTCCCGAAAGGGCGAGGCCGTTCTGGACGACATCAGGGCCGCCGGTCTCGACGCTCCAGATATGGGCCGCTTGCACCTCAGCGCGGCCGCCGCCGTTGATGATACGCAGGCCGGTGACAGCGCAGCGATTGTCGTAGGCGTCGCAGACCTGGCGGCGGAAGTTCGCATCCCTGATCTTGCGATTGACGAGCATGGCCTCGACCCGGCGAACCTGATCGAGGCCGGGCGGCATGTCGTAGGCGAACGGCTGGGCGACATCGTCCACGCCGAGGCCAAGCCGGATCGCGTTTTCCGGCGCGAGGGTTTCACTGAGACCGGCCGCGACAATGGCGGCGAAGTCCGCGTCTGCGAGTGGACGCATCGCCTTGCCCTGTAGTCCTTGGCCGATGCGATTGGGATCCTCGATTTCCCGGAGCGGCGCTTCCCAATAGGCCCCTTGGCCTGCGAACGGCACCGGCCGATCAAAGGGGAGGAAATCTTCCACCAGGGCGTAGGCATGGTCGGGGCGCACAGGGTCCGGCTGTATGTCGCTGACTCGGGCCACGGCAATGTAGGCGCGTCGACCGTTGTTACGCTGTGGCTCGCGATAGACGATCCAGTCGCCGAGAGCATTCCGCGCGGCGGCCAGGTAGTTGCTGCGAGCCGGGAAGTGATAGCGGCGCGTGATCTCGTCGTCGTAGCCAGAGTTCGGCTTGGTGTCGAAGACGGCCTTCATCGGCGAGCAGTGGAGCGTCGCCCGAGAGACTGGTCAAGCTTGGCGCGCCGCCACCTCAGCGTGCTCCACCGCCCGGCCGCCTCTGCCGACACGAGCGCTATCGCGTCGGGCTGCGCCCGATCCCCCGGGACCGACCGGAGGTCGGCCCGAGGGCAGGCCAAGACCCGGCCGCCGCCCCTGGGAGCCTTGGGCTTGGCATGGGCTTAAGGGCGAGGGTGGCGCGGGCGCGTCGAGCGAGGGTCTAGGACTTCAAGGCCACGTGTTGCGCGAGCACGACGATAGCGGAGGTAAGCGAGGCGGTTACAGTCACCGACCAGCCCACCCAAAACCATGCTCTCCCCGTGAGGCCAAGACGCCGCGGGCTTTTCGGGCGCTCAAGAACCTCAAGATCCAACATGTTGTACACGATGGCCGACGATTTATGCGCGAAATCAGATAGTTGTAGCTGTTGTTGGGTAAGCTTGATGACTGCGGCGCCATGGATGAGCACCGGTGGGATTGGAGCCAGGAAATAGGCCATAGGGGCGAGGAGCCATCTCGGCGCGATGAGGTGGCCTGCAGCCCAAAGGTATGCCAAGCCCCCGAGCGCGGCCCAGATGGAGAAGTTGATCCGCCACTGGATTTGCTCGAGTTCCTGAAACCGCCGTCGTCGCTGATCCGAAAGCGCCAGGAGGGCGGTCAGCCGCTGGTCGGCGCTGAGGCTTGAGGATCGTTCGCCTGGCATTTGCCTCTCCCCCGGGAGATGTAACCGCTGCTCCGTCGCTTTTAGGCTGAGTTTCTTACATCGTGGAGCGGCTGCTTAAGGTCCAAATCCGCCGCTTCGCCGTTCTTTGACCGGCCGGGCACGCCCCCTCCGTCGGCTTCGCCGCCACCTCCCCCGCTTCGCAGGGGAGGAGTGGAGCCTGGGCTTGGCGTGGGCTTAAGGGCGGGTCCGGCGGCGGGATTCGCCGATTGCCGCTCCGACCGCGTCCCAGCGGGTATCAGGTCGAGTCCGGCAGGTCGTACCAGCCCTGGCCGTCGGCGCGGGGTTTGAATTCGGCGGTGACGCCAGCGTCGCTGTAGGTGAGGGCCAGGGTCTGGGTCCAGAACGGCAGTTCGCCGTGGCCGGTCGCGTCGAAAGGCACGAAGCCGTGCCAGATCAGCATCTGCTGGTTGTCCTTCATCGCATAGGCCGCAAGGCGCGCGCCCTTTTTCGACACGCCCTCGACGTTCAGCGAGATTTCGAAGGCTGGTGAGGTTTCCGGTGGCAGGTCCTCCAACACTAACGACGCCGCCAGCGGCCGGTCGTAGACGATGATTCCATATGGCGGCTGGCCGACCAGCCAGTGGGGGACGTCGAACAGGGGCTGGACCTTGTAGCCGTCGAAGGTGGCCTGCAGGCAGCCGAACCACGGCTTTCCCTTCATCGCCATTTCGCCGCACCATACGGTGAGGTCATCGTCGCCTTCCGCGCCGGCTGGGCGTCCGATGTAGACTTGGTAGAAGACCGTACCCGCGGGCACGACGGCGATCATCGACTTGTAGAAGGAGTGCCACTGGCCGAGACTCGTCTCGTCCTTGACCCTGACGAGCCGGCGGTGGAACCCATCCGCGGTGACCAAGGGGCCTTTCTTCACCGGACCGGCAGCCAGTTTGAGGCTGGAGGCGTCGAGGCGGGCGCCGCCGACCGTGAACGGATCATCCGTCGCCAAGGGGAACGGCGTCGCCTTGGGCGTCAGTCCCGCCGCGACCTGCTCCGCCGTGGCGCGGCTGAGGAAGCCGGCCTCCCAGGCCGCGCGCGCCTTGTCGTCCTTCAGCGCGCGGTAGTCCGCGTTTTCCGCTTCGGTGAGGTCCAGCAGCGCGAAGCCGTGTCGGCGCATGCAGGCGCGCATGGCGGCCCGGTGGATGGGGGCATCGAGGTACGCCTGGATGAACGCGCCCGTGATCGGGCCGGCGGCGGCAGTCGTAGGGGTCACGACGCCCTTGGAGTTGACGACTGTGATCCGAACGGTCGGCCCGTGAGCCTTTTCGGCTTCGGCTTTGCAGTCGGTCTGAGCCGCAGCCACATCGGCGCCGGATGCGCCTGCCTTGGCGTAGAGGCGCATGGGGTCGGCGACAGCCCCACCGCCGACCAACGCCAGGGCCGCGACCAGCGCGGCGCCGAGTTTGCGTGTCATTCACCCCCCCTTGAATCGCGAGACGCATGCGAGACGCACTCTGGGGCTGCGTCAAGGTCCACAACTACCGACGGGTGCTCCCGGAACGCCGCGGTGAGGGCATGGCGCAAGCTGATTGTTCCCTATTTGTTCTTGACATTCTCATCCTTCTGAGCGATCCTTAGGGCTCGGATTTTGTGCGTGGGCGCTGGGGGCGGCTGAGAGGTCGGGCTCGGCGCCTGGGGCTTGCCCCCTCCACCATCGGCTCTTCGGCCGATGGTCCCCCTCCCGCCGCTTTGCGGGGGAGGTAGGCGGGGTGCGCGCGTGCGCGGGAGCATTGGCGGGGATGGTCATGGCGGATGAGGTTGGCCTGCCGGCGAGGGCGTCGGTGGGGGAGGGCGTGCTGTTCTCGGAAGAGCTTGGGCGGACGATCTGCGAGCGGATCGCGGCGGGGCAGAGCATCATGGCGGTGTGCCGGGCGACGGGGATGCCGCACCGCACCTCGGTGAAGCGCTGGGCGGATCGGGACCCGGGGTTCCGGGCGGCGCTGGGCGAGGCGCTGCTGGCGCGGCGGACGGCCCGGCGGCTGGCCGATCACGCGCGGGCGGCGGAGCGGTCCGGAAGGCGGTCGGCCAGGGGCGGCAGCGTCTCGCGCTATACGCAGGAGGTGGGCGAGGCGATCTGCGCGCGGCTGGCCAACGGCGAGAGCCTGGTGGCGATCTGCGGCGACCCGGACATGCCGTGCGCGGGCACGGTGTACGGCTGGGTGGCGCGGCATCCGGCGTTCCAGGACGCCTATGTGGCGGCGCGGATGATGCAGGCCGACTACCTGCTGGACGAGGCGCGCGAGGTGGCGCTGGGGGCGACGCCGAAGAGCGTGTGGGCCGACCGGCTGCGGTTCGACACCATCCGCTGGATGACCGCGCGCCTGGCGCCGAAGAAGTATTGCGAGCCGGTGGTGCTGGCCCGGGCGGCGGCGGAGATCCGGGCGGAGGAAGCCGAGGCGCGCGGCGAGGGCGAGGGGCTGACGGTGATCGTCAAGCGGCACACCGACATCACGCCCGAGGAATATGCGGCGCACGACGCCACCGAGCGCGCGTGGGAGGCGCGGCGGCTGGGGCGGCGGTAGGGGCGCCGTTGGGCGGCGGCGCGGCGCAGGCCGGCTCGATTTCAAAAACCAGCGTTCCCAGAGTTTCGATTGGCGTGTAATGACGACACTCCACAACCATTGGGGGCGGAGATGGCGGTTTCGAAGGCAAAGCTGGAGCGGCTCTCGGCGAAGGGGATCGTGCCGCCCAGCATGATGGGCGTCTGGGTCAACGAGCTGGGTTCCACCATGACCGTGACCACCGTGAACGGCGCCGTTTTCAGTGGGAGCTATCAGAGCTCCGACGGCAATGGCGGCCAGGTCACCGGTACGCTGAACGGCGTGGTGTCGGGCGAAACCCTGGCCTGGACGGTCAGTTGGCAGCCGGCGGTGGATTCGACCACGGCGTGGAGCGGCAAGTTCCTCGTGGACGACAACGACGACGTCTACATCTACACGCTCTGGTATCTCTCCGAGGGGGACCAGGACGCGCCGGTCTGGCAGTCCTTCCTGGCGGGTCAGGACACCTTCTGGCCGCAGGCTTGACGCGGTCCTCTCGCCGCCCAGCGCGGGCGTTGGAGGCGCGCGCCACAGCCAGGGCTGGTCGTGGCGCGCCTCAGGCGCCCAGGATGCGCTTGGCGGTGGCGTGCCACAGGGGCGTGTCCCACAGGAGGTGCACCGCGAGGGTGAAGGGGGCCGCGACGGCCAGCCAGACCCAGTAGGCGCGGTGGACCCGGCGGTTGCGCAGCACGTCCCACAGGAACATCGGCGCGATGGCCATCAGGACATAGAGGTCGGGCGCGACCGGGCTGGCCGGCATGGTGCTGGGCAGCCATTCGATGCGGTCGAAGCCGGCCGGCAAGGCCGGGGCGATCGACAGGATCATCATCCGCTTGTGGAAGCCGGGGTCGGTCTTGCGCGCCGCGAGGCCCAGGGCGACCAGGATCGCGAACATGAAGCCGATGCGGCCCTGCACCAGCATGATGTTCTCGGCGAAGCCGAGGCCGCCGAGGATCTCGGGCCGGGCGGCCGCGGGCGCCGTCCGCAGGGCGGCGAGGCCCTGGTGGTACATGGTGGGGATCAGCAGGAAGCCCACCAGCACCATGGCCGGCGCGATCGCCATCGCCGCCAGGCCGAGTGTGCGGTGCAGGGCCGCGCGCCCGGTCGCCACCAGCACCGTCTGGGCGAGCAGCAGCAGCAGGTAGCTGCCCATCAGGATGGCGTGCAGGTGCAGCACCAGCGGGAAGGGGGCGCGCTTGCCCGTCTGGACCAGGGCGATCTTCTCCGCCGAATCCGGCAGGAAGCCGGTCAGCACCGCCGCCACGAACAAGGTCGCCGTGATCACATAGATCCAGCGGTCGATGAGCCCGGCCCGGTCGCCGGACAGCACGTCGGGCCGCGCGGCGTCGAACGGCTGGTTGAGAGTGGTCATCTGCGCCCCCCGGCGTGTTCCCCGTCGGGCCGACTGTGCGGCCGCGGGCGCGGCTTGGGCAGTGCACTTTTTTGACCGGACGCGGAGGCTGGGCGACGCCTAGTTGAGCCGCCAGACCTCGAAGTTGAGGGCCGAGGCGAAGGCCACCCAGGCGGCGTAGGGGACCATCAGCCCGGCCGCCCAGCGGTCGATCCGCGCGAAGGCGTAGATGGTGGCCAGGATCGCCGCCAGCAGCAGGGCGATCTCGCCCAGGGCCAGGTCGGGCCGGCGCAGGCCGAAGAACAGCACCGACCAGGCGAGGTTGAGGGCGAGCTGGGCGGCGTAGAGCCCGAGCGGCGCGCGGCGCTCGACAGGGCCGGCGGCGCGCCAGACCCGCCAGGCGGCGAGGGCCATCAGCAGGTAGAGGGCCGTCCAGACAGGCCCGAACAGCCAGTTGGGCGGCGTGAACGCCGGCTTGTGCAGGCCCACGTACCAGGTCGAGACGCTGGAGGCCGTGGCCCAGCCGCCCAGGCCCGCCACCGCCAGGGCGGCGGCGAGCGAGACCCCGGCGGCCAGCAGGCCGCGCGACGGCGGCGGGGAAATGGACGGCGCGGTCATGGGGCCTCAATGTCCGTGGAAAGCCAGGCCGAGGCAACGGGCGGGCGGCGGGATCGATCCCGGCGTTGGGTGGGTCAGGCGCGGCTGAGCGGCCGCTTGCCCCGGGGCCAGGCGGCCTTGATCAGGGCGAGGGCGGCGACGGCGCCCAGGGCCGCCAGGCCGGAGCCGAGGATCAGGCCGCCGGCCGGCGCGGGCTTGGCGGGGCGGACCGCGAAGCGGTGCAGGCGAACCCCGTCGGAGCCCCACCAGGCGCCGGAGGGCTTGTGGAAGCCGTGCCGCTCGAAGGCTTCGGCGGCCTCGCGCGCCAGGTCGGCGGCCTCCAGCGCCGTGCGGCGGCTGGCGACGGGTTCGGCGCGCGGGGCGATGGCGCGGGGATCCTCGCTCAGGAGCCAGCTCTCGCAGACCACCGCGAACACCCGGCCGAGCGAGGGGCCTTCCTCGAGGATCGGGGCGCGGGCGAGGAAGCGGTCGACGTCCTTGGGCATGTCGGCATTGGAAATCGCTTTGCGGCCGAGTCGCTCCCGAAAAAGCGTCGCGCGGGATCGCGGGCCGTCAAATCCTCGTGCGCGGCTCGACGGGCGCGGTCCGGCGATCTAAGCCATCGGGATGAGTGACGCGTACCCCATGAAAGACTTCATCGACCTGCAGGGCGCCTCGGGCGCCGCCTACCGCTTCCGGCTGTGGCCGGAGGGCGGCGACCATCAGCCGATCGCCGGCAACTATGCCTGCGTGCGCGCCGAGCCCGACGGCTACGAGGTGATCAGCGTCGGCGAGACGCTGGACCTGTCCACCCTGCGCGAGGCCCTGCCCCGGAAGGTCCGCGAGGCGACGACCCACGTCTACACGCGCCTGAACGTGGCGCGCACGACGCGCTGCGCCGAGCACGAGGATCTGGTGGCGCGCCGGGCGTCGCGGCGGACGGCGGCGTCGGCGGCCTGAGCCCTGATGGCCTGAACTCTGGCGGCCTGAACCCCGGAGGTGGGCTCAGGCCGCGGTCTTAGAGGAAGACGGCCTCGGTCAGGCGGCGGCGAGGCCGCGCCGGCGGCGCAGCACCGCGCCCGCGCCGCCGAAGCCCAGGATCATCAGGCCCCAGGCGGTCGGCTCCGGGATCGGGCCGCCGTCGAGGCCGCCCACGCGCCACTGGCCCGCCGCGATGATCGGCGAGGGGTTGAGCGCGGTGTCGAAGGTCGAATCCGTGATCACGAACGAGATGCTCGAGATGTGCTCGCCCGATCCGGCCAGGATGCTCAGGTCGAAGAACTGGTTGCCCATGTCGCCGTGGGTGTCGAACGCGAAGTTCTGGCTGTAGGCGGTGTTGTTCTGATCGACGCCGGTGATGGTCACATACCAGGGCGACGGCGTGCCGTTGGTGGTGTTGAGGTTGAACTCGGCGGCGTCGAAGGTGTGGCCGCCCACGAGGCTGAAGGTGAGATTCTCCGTCGAGCCGTCGGTGCCGCCGACCCATGCCTGGCCCTGGCCGCCGGTGATGCCGATCGGCCCGCTGGTGGTGGTGAACAGCACGTCGATGCCCGGTGAACTGGCCAACCAGCCGTTCACCTCGTTGTCGTTCAGGACATTGTCGACGAGGTGGACCGTGTCGCAGCCGCCGCAGCCGCTGCTCGAGTTCGCGATGAGCACAACGGCCCTGGCCGGCTGAGCCGCCACGGCCAACAGGAGCGCCGCCGCAGCGGCCGAACGTGCGTACCTCATGTTAACCCCCTGAGGTTCGAGCTTCGTATAACGGCGATTTGTTAACCATAATCCCCTGACGCGACAGGAGATTCGTCCGTACAGGGAGAAATGCCACCTTGAGGCGGCGGTGGCGGCGGGCGGATTCACCCGCAGGCTGTAACTCTTGATTTTCGGGGACATAGCGGCCCGCGGGGCGCCACGAGACGTCGAGGGGTTGAGGCGATCGGTCTGCCGCGCGAGGCTGGCGCGGCCCCCGGCGAATCCGCAGGGGAATCTCCCCAGGTCTTCCGGAGCGCGCCATGTCCAGCCCTGTCCTCGATCGTCGCCAGTTGATCGGGGCGGCCGCGGTCGCGGGGCTCGCAGGGGGCGGCCCGGCGGCGGCGCAGGCCGGGCCGGGTCTCAAGCTCTCCAGGCCCTGCGTGGTCTCGACCTGGGACTTCGGGGTGGCGGCCAATGCGGCGGCCTGGAAGGTGCTGAGCCGCGGCGGGGCGGCGCTGGACGCGGTGGAGGCCGGGGCCCGCGTGCCCGAGGTCGACCTGAAGAACCACAGCGTGGGCCGCGCCGGCTATCCCGACCGCGACGGCCACGTGACGCTGGACGCCAGCATCATGGACCAGAAGGGCGACTGCGGCGCGGTGGCCGGGCTGGAGCACATCGCCCACCCGATCTCGGTGGCGCGCCGCGTGATGGAGAAGACGCCGCACGGGCTGCTGGTGGGCGACGGCGCCCTGCAGTTCGCCCTGGAGCAAGGGTTCAAGCGCGAGGAGCTGCTGACCCCGGAAAGCCGCGCGGCCTGGAAGGCCTGGCTGAAGGAGCACCGCTATAAGCCGGTGGCCAACAGCGAGGTGAAGACCTACGGCCGCGAGCTGGGTCTGCCGGGCGGCAAGACCAACCACGACACCCTGGGGATGTTGGCGCTGGACGCCCAGGGGAATCTGTCGGGCGCCTGCACCACCAGCGGCATGGCCTGGAAGCTGCGCGGGCGGGTGGGCGACAGCCCGATCATCGGCGCCGGGCTCTATGTGGACGGCGAGGTGGGCGCGGCGACCTCGACCGGCGTGGGCGAGGAGGTGATCCGCAGCTGCGGCAGCTTCCTGGTGGTGGAGCTGATGCGCCAGGGGCGCTCGCCGCGCGAGGCCTGCCGCGAGGCGGTGACCCGGATCATGAAGCGCGACGTGGCGCGCGACCCGGACTTCCAGGTGGGCTTCCTGGCGGTGAACAAGGCCGGCGAGGTCGGCGCCTTCGCCGTGCAGAAGGGCTTCAGTTACGCCGTCTGCGACGCGCACGACCAGACGCGGATCGTGCCCAGCGAGAGCCTCTCGTGAGCCGTGTCGTCCTGGAGATCTGCCTGGACAGCCCGGAAGGCCTGGCGGCGGCGGTGGCCGGCGGGGCCGACCGCATCGAGCTTTGCGCGTCCCTGGACGCCGAGGGGCTGACGCCGGCGCCGGGGCTGATGGCCCAGGCCGGCGCCTGCGGGGTGGAGACCTTCGCCCTGATCCGTTCGCGGGCGGGCGACTTCGTGTTCGGGGCGCGCGACCTGGACGCCATGCGCCGCGACATCGACGCGGCCCGAGCGGCCGGACTGGCGGGCGTGGTGCTGGGCGCCAGCCGGGCGGACGGGCGGCTGGACGAGGCGGCGCTGTCCGGGCTGATCGCCCACGCCGCGGGCCTGGGCGTGGCGCTGCACCGCGCCTTCGACGTGACGCCGGACAAGGCCGAGGCGCTGGAGACCGCCATCGGCCTGGGCTTTGCGCGCATCCTGACCTCGGGCGGGCGGCCGGGCGCGCCGGAGGGCGCGGCGCTGATCGCCGAGCTGATCGCGCAAGCCGGGGACCGCATCGCCATCATGCCGGGCGCGGGCCTGGAGCCCGGCAATGTCGCCGCCTTCGTGCGCCGCACCGGCGCGCGGGAAGTCCACGCCGCCTGCCGCGCGCCGATGGTGGGCCAGCGCGGTGGCCTGGACGCCGAACTCGGGTTCGTCACGCCGCGCCTGCAGGACACCAGCCGCGCCGAGGTGGCCGCGATGCGCCGGGCGCTGGACGGGGCTTGAAAAGCCGGGCCGTCAGTCGCGTTAAAAGATTATAATTGCTCATCACGATCACCGGTCGTAGTCTCGCATTACGGCGTTCGTCAAACTGGGGGTGGCGATGGTGGACCGTGCGCTTCTTGTGGGCATAAACGCGTATCCGGGCCAACCGCTGAACGGCTGCGTCAATGACGTCACCGACATGGCGCAATTCCTCGTCCAGGCCCTGAATTTCGACCAGGACGGCGTGCGGCTTCTGGTCGATGCGCGGGCGACGGCCCAAGCGATAATGGACAGGTTGGACTGGCTGGTCGCCGGCGCCGCGATGGGAGATCGGCTGTTTTTTCACTACAGCGGCCACGGGACCCAGTTCCCGATGCGCGACGCGACCGGGGCCGTCACCGCCCAGCATGACTCGATCTGCCCCGTCGACTTCGACTGGACGCGGGAGCACGCGATCCTGGACGACGACCTGCGTGCGGTGATCGACCGGGTTCCAGACGGCGTCGAATTCATCTTCGTGTCTGACTCCTGCAATTCCGGCGACCTGACGCGTGCGTTTCGTCGCTGGCGGCCGCGATTCCTCGTGCCGCCGGCGGACATCGCCTGGCGCTCGGCTACGGCGGCGAAGAAGAACCTGATGGCGACGCCTATCGCCCACGACCGGTGCGGGCTGATCTCCGGTTGTCGCTCAGACCAGGAGTCGGCCGACGCCGTGTTCGGAGGACGCTACAACGGCGCCCTGACCTACTTCCTCCTGCAGACGCTTAGCGGGCCGGGAGGTCTCACCCTGCCTTTGACGACCCTGGTCGCGGACGTCGTGAGCGTCCTGAACACGAACAGCTATCCCCAGACGCCGCAGCTTCGCGGACCGGCCGGGATCATCAACGCCCCCTTCTTCTAGGCCCAGACGAGGTCCGATCCCGATGCTGAAGCAAGCCCCGCTGCTGCTCGCGCCGTTGTTTGTGGCGGCCTGCGCGACCGTTCCCGATGCGACCGTGCACTACTACCGGACCATGGCGACAACCCAGGTCGCGGTGACCCAGGCCGTCTCCTGCACCCCCGCCGGAGACCGGCTGCTGATCGGCTACTCCGCCGTCAGCACGACCGTGAACGCCGCCGACCCGAAGACGGAAGTCAAAATTCACATCAAGGACATCGATGGGCGGCTGGCCAACATCGCCGAGGCGTTCAAGTTCAGCGAGGACGGACGGCTGTCCAGCGTCAACAGCACCATGACGGGTGTGGGCGACACGGTCCTCAAGGACCTCCTCGGGGTCGTCGGGGCCGGCGGCAAGGGGCTCATCGCGCCGATGGGCGAGGCCCAGGCCTGCACCGAAATCGGCAAGACCAAGGACAAGAACATCACCCTGACCTACAAGGCGCAGTGGACCTACCAGCCGTCCGGCTCGGCCCGGACGGTCGACGAGGTGGACACGGCGCTGATACCGGACGACGCCAGCCAGCCGTGGATCGACAAGATCGGCGGCGCCCTGCCCGACCTCAGCGCGAAGGCGACGCCCACCCTCAAGGAAGCCCACCGCGTGGTGTCGGATGTCGCCACGGCCGATGCGGTGATCCTGAAGCTCAACGACACGATCCCCGTGCGGCTCTCCGTAAACGCGACCAAGAAAGCCACGAAGGCGACGCATGAGGTCTGGAGCGCCGACGCGGTCGCGCCCTTCGTGACGACGGCGGACGACTATGTTGTGGCCATTCCCAAGGCGGCGATCCTCGGAAAGCAGACCTTCGCCCTGACGCTGGCCGACAGCGGCGCGATCACCGAGCTCGATTTCGGCAAGGACAGCGGCGTTGACGCCGCGGTGAACTCGGCGGGTGGGGTCTACAACGCCCTGCGGCCCCGGACGGCGGCGGAGAAGCTCGCGGAGCTCAAGGCCGCCGACGACCTGAAGGCCGAACAGGTTCGCGCGGCGCAGTGCAACGCCGATCCCACCACCTGCAAATAGCGCCCGGCCGTCGCCAGGCGCCTCGTCCAGGGAGGGCGCCGATACCGCGCGTTCCGGCGGCCGATGGCGCCGGCCTGTGGCTCCTGCGGCGCTCTTGCCCGGGTTGAACGACTCCGTTTCGCAAGGCTAAGGTTGTTGCGGGCGGCTGCTGTGTTCGGGCGGCTTGGGGGCGTGCATGACCATCAGCTTGAGCGGCACGGACTATACGTTCACGGCGGGAACGACACTCAACATCGTGAACCAGTCCGGCCTCCTCGATGCGGGAAGCAGCGTCTTCTCGGTCGATTTCCTGGGCAGCCTGGCGATCACCACCCAGAACCAGGGCCAGCCCGCGGGCCTGCTGCCGACGCTCTATGGGGTCCAGGTCTCTGAAACCGGCGGCCCGGCGGGAACCCTGAACATCGAACAGTCGGCGCATATCAGCGTCGACGCCACCGTGACCGGCAACGTGGCCACCGGCGTGTCGGACAACGGCCTGCCGATGGTCAACGCCGGGGTGATCGAGGTGCACACCTCGACGGCGGCCGCGACGGGGGTGATCGCCGGCGCGCTGGTCGCCTTCAACACCGACCAGGTCGCCAACCTCGGGACCATCGAGGTGACCTCGACCAGCCTGACCGCCGTCGGCCTGAGCATCGGCGTGGCGCCCATGGCGCGGAACGCCGGACTGATCGATGTCACCGGCCAGTTCGGGTCGATCGGCGTCAACCTCGGCCCGGACACCCACTTCACCAACAGCGGCCAGATCGTCGTCCACGGCGACGGCCCCGGCCTGACTGCGCTGCAGGCGGCGGGCGCGCCGTTCGAGCCGCTGGTGGTGACCAACAGCGGCCTCATCCAGGGCGCCGAGGCGGTGAAGGTGGTCGCCTTCCAGGGCTTCCAGGCGGTCGGCCAGGAAATGGCGCTGACCAATAGCGGCTCGGTGATCGGCCAGGTCGACCTGGGCTCGGGCGCCGACACCATCAGCAACTCGGGCACGATGACCGGGGCCATCAACCTGGGGGGCGGCAACGATGTCTATGACGGGCGCCTCGGGACGGAGTCCGGTCTGCTGCAGGGCGGACAGGGCGACGACACCCTGACCGGCGGCAATGGCTTCGACAACCTGCAGGGCAACCAGGGCGACGACAGCGAGGCCGGCGGCGCGGGCGATGACGTGGTCGTCGGCGGGCAGGGCGCCGATGTCCAGCACGGCGACGACGGGAACGACGTGGTCTGGGGCAATCTGGGCAACGACACCCTGGACGGCGGAAACGGCGCCGACCAAGTCCGGGGCGGCCAGGGGGACGACAGCATTTCCGGCGGCGCGGGGAACGATTTCGTCTCCGGCGACCGGGGGAACGACACCGAGAGCGGCGGGGCGGGCGCGGACACCTTCCACGGGTCGCAGGACGCCGGCATCGACCGGGTGCTGGACTTCAGCCAGACCGAGGGCGACCGGGTGCAACTGGACCCCGGCACCACCTACAGCCTGAGCCAGGTCGGCGCCGATACGGTGATCGACATGGGCGGCGGCAACCAGATGGTCCTGGTGGGCGTGACGCTCTCGAGCTTGAAAGACGGCTGGATCTTCGAGGGATAGGCGGAGCGCGGGCCGGCTAAGCCTCGGCAGTTGCGAAACAAAATCGCGCCGCGGCCATTCTAGGGACCGCTGTCCGGATTGGATCCGGACGCTCCGGTTGGGAGGAGGACATGACCAGCCAAACCGTCCGTGACCGTGCGCTTGCGGTCGACGTCGTCGATGGGGAGATCGTGATGCGCGACCAGGGCGGACCCGCCGCCGTGGCGCTGACGCCGGCCGCCGCCGAGGAGACCGCCCGGCGGCTGTCGGAGGCGGTGCGCACCGCCGACGATTCCGCGCTCGCCGACGACGATCAGCCCTCGCAGGACGACTAGCCCTCGCAGACGGGCGCCACGCGGCTCTGAATGTCGGCGCGGATGAAGGTGAGGGTCTCGAAGCAGCTGCAGGCCGCCTGCTCGAGGCCGGCGGGATCGAGGATCTCCACCACCCCGCGCCCGCCACGCACCAGGCCGGCCCGCTGAAGCGCCGACAGCGCCGCCGCCACCGTGGTGCGCTGGACGCCCAGAAGCTGGGACAGGCCGTCCTGGGTGACCGGCGCCTGGGTCGAGCCGCTCTTCTCTGCGAACTCCAGCAGGGTGCGGGCGAGGCGATGCTCGACGCTGTGCAGGGCGTTGCAGGCCACCGACTGGCGCGACTCCGCCAGCAGCACCTCGCAGTAGCGATGCACCGCCGCGCGGATCTCCTCGCTGGCGGAGAAGAGTTCGCGATAGGTCCCGGCCGGCAGGCGCCAGGCGTAGCCGCTGACCTGGACGGTGGCGCAGATGTAGGCGTGGCGGCTGCCGCAGGCCTCGAGCGCGCCCATGACGCCCTCGGGCCCGATCAGGGCGACGTTGACGATTTCACCGTCCGACGTGGCGGCCCCCACCGCGATGACCGCGGTGATCGGGAAATAAACATAGGTTACTTCGTCGCCAGGACGTTGCAGCTCCTGACCCCGCTGCAGTTCCAGTCGAGTGCCGCGCGCGGCGAAGGCCTTCCAGACATCGTTTTCGACGTGGGCCAATAGGGCGTTCGATCTTGGCATCTTTCTCTTAGTCTGAACTGTCCGTCGGCCTCGTGAGTCTTCCTTAGGGGCGTTCGTCGCGCAGAGTTGTCGGCTAGCCGACAGGCGACAGCGGAACGCTGAAAGGTTCGCAAGGCCGAGGTTCAAAAGTCCCAAGGTGCAGGTTCGGTTTCATCGAACCTGGCTTTTAGAAGCCGGCCGCGCCGCGCGGGATTAACCTGTATAAAGACGCCATAAACATCTGCCGTCTGTCGTTTCCACGACAGAGCGCGCCCCGCCGGCCTGCTAGAGTCCGTATCGCAGGCGAGGTCTCAACCGGGGTTGGGGAGGTCGGCGCCTGCACGCTCTTCATGGAATCCTGATGCAGCCCTACCGGCTCTACTTCCTCCGCCCGGGGGACCACATCGCCGCTGTGCGCGAGCAGATGTGCCCGTCCGACGAGGACGCGCTCGCCTGGGCCGCCACCCAGGCCGACGGCCGGGCCATGGAGCTGTGGTGCCTGGCGCGGCGCGTGAAGTACTTCCCGGTCCCCGGCCAGACGGCGCCGACCTAGCGCCCGCCGGTCGGTGACTTGCCCGGCGCGGCGGCCTGGCGTTCCTCGGCGCGGGCGCCGGAGAGGATGCCGGCCAGGGCGTGGTTGCCCTCGTGGCAGGCGTATTCGTAGAGCTGGCCGTTCAGGGGGTGGAACTCGTACGCGCCGCCCCAGGGCTTGTCCCAGACCGACGGCGCCTCGATCGTGAAGCGGTAGAGGAGGCGATCCTTGCCCACACGGGTGAAGCGCTCGGTGACCTTCAGATCCTTCCACGCGCCGTAGTAGGCCTGGGCCTGCGGCAGGTGGTCGGTTTCGACCACCAGGGTGTCGCCCTCGTAGTGGCCGATGGAGTCGCCGAACCAGGGGCGGACGTCGTCGGTGCGGTGCGTCGCGTTGAGGCGCACGATGCGGGCGTCGTGGTTCATCTCGACGACGATGGCGACCTCGTCCTTGCCCTGCACGAACAGGTAGTTGTTGTTGTACCAGCCGTTGGGGAACATCGGCGGGCCGGCGTTGCGGCCGAAGCCGATGATGCAGCGCTCGCCGACGCCGCGGTTCTCCGGATTGTCGAAGCTGCCCATCCGCCCGATGGAGGCTGTGCCCTGGGCGGCGAACTGGTCGAATTCCGCGGCCTGCCGGACCGCCTGCAGCCCGGCCTCCGGCGAGCCGGCGTTGGGCGGCAGGACATGGGCGGGCTCGCCCCGGTGCGGCGGCGGCTGGCCGTCGGCGGTGGTGATCAGCGAGGTGCGCGGCTGGCCGTCGACCCGCATCACGTGCGCGCCCTGGTCGATCCACGCGCGGTCGTAGGCGCCGACGTTGTCCGAGGTTGCGGCGCCGCCCTTGGCGGTCTCCGGCGCGGCGGAGGCGGCGTCCTTGGCGGCGACGGCGCCTTCCAGCAGCCTGACCTCCTGCGGGGTCTGTACGCCGCGCAGGCCATAGAGCGCCGGGCGCGTCTGGGGCGTCAGCGTCATGTTGGACCAGCTGCCGGTGAAGTCCGGCTGGCCGTAGCCGTTCTTCGGCGCGTGATAGTCGGCGGCGGTCGCCGCGGCGCCCACCGACAGCGCGGCCGCGACGCCCAAGCCCACAACGGCCGCGTGCTTCACGGGTCCGTCCTCCCTTACGTCCCTCTCTGGCTGGAGGGCTTGGCCGGGAGGGTCGGCCCGTCTCCGCCGTGCGTCAACCGGGCAAGCTCCGCCCACGGAGCAAGGCACACGTCCGCGACTTGACGGGTCGGTGGAACGAGCGCGCAATGGTTGTGGCGGGCGCAGGCTCGCGCCGTGGCGGCGGAGGCGGCCGATGCGATTTTCGATCCGGGGACCTTTGGTGCTGGCGACGATCGGCGCGAGCGCGATGGCGATGGGAGCGGACCCCGTTCCGCCGAGGGCCATGCCGCCGTTGCCGGTTCCACCGGTCGAGCGCCGGCCCATGCCGCCGTTCCTGGCCCAGATCACGATCTCGGGCGACGCCAAGATGAGCGGGGTGTTCGAGGCGTGCCTGGATCCGGCGGAGGCGGGGAGATCGGCTCGTGAACGGGCGGAGGCTCGACCGGCCGATGCGCCGCCGCCGCTGACCGGATGCGCCAGTTCCGCCAAGGTGCAGCCCGGCGGCGCGATCCATCACGAGCTGAGCTGCGACCGGGCGAAGGGGGCGGCGGCGGACGTCCGCTTCGTGTCCGACGGGACGCTGAGCGACCTGCATATGCACATGGTCCGGACCGCCCTGGACCCCGCGACGGGCGCCCTGAAGACGACCGCCTTCGACGGCCGCATGGTCAACGAAGGGCCCTGTCCCGCGAACCTCAAGCCCGGCGAGATGCGCCAGCCGGGCGGTCCGGTCATGGACGCCGAACAGGCCCGCGAAATCCTCCGCCTGACCCGCGGCCAGGCGGAGTAGGGCGCGCCTAGGCTTTCGGCTTATCGTCCTTCTTGGCCTCGTCCTTCTTGGCCTCTTCCTTCTTGGCCGGCGGTGGCGAGCCGGCGTCGAGGTGGTCCCAGTTGAGGATGGCGTTGAAGCCCAGGAAGTAGGTCCCCTGGGTCTGCCAACGCCAATAGGGGCGCAGGCTGAACAGCACCATGTGGCCCTTGCCGTCCGGCACGTCGACCACCAGCGCCTTCTGGGCGAGGGCCGGGGCGCCTTCCAGCAGGCCGGACAGCAGGATGGTGTCGGCCTTCTGCGGGAAGGCCATCACCGTGCGCGGATGCTGGGTGGGCTCGGCGCCGCCCTGGCGCGAGGCCGGGGGCGCGGTGTCGGCCTCGGTGTTGGCCGGGGCGGCCGGCTTAGGCGGGGGCTCCAGATCCCCAAAGGGCGAGACGTGGGCCGGGACGGCGTTGGGGGTGATGTTCTGCGCCAGGCGTCCGCCCGCGCCCCCGGCCACGCCCGCCGCGCCGCCGCCGCCGAAGCCGCGGGCGGTCTGGGCGGTCAGCACGGGGCCGTCGCCGAAGTAGATCGGCAGCTCCTTGCCTGAGTAGCCGTAGGTGATCGGGCTCTTGGCGTCGGTGATGACGCCGCGCATCAGGGCGCCCTTGGTGTAGAGCTCCGGCGGGTTGGAGGTCGAGACGCCCGCGGCGATCCCGTAGCTGGCCAGCATCTCGACGGTCGAGCCGTCGCCGATCAGCACGCCGCCGGCCTTCACGAACTTCTGCAGCTCGGCGAGGCCATCGGCGCCCAGGCCGCCGCGGATGTCGTCGGCGCTGTCGAGCTGGCCGAGGTTCGGGGTGAGCTCGGACTTCTTGTAGGGGATCGGGGTGTCACCGTTCATGGCCACGCCCACCACCTGGTCGCGGGCCGAGGAGCCGACGGTCGGGTAGACGATCACGTCGAACTTCTTCCTAAGGTCGCCCTGCCGCGCCTTGGTGTCGGCGAGGTAGGTGTAGGGCACGCCGTAGTGGTCGAAGGCGGCGCGCCACCAGCCCTCGTCCTGGGTGCGCAGCCAGGAGTGCAGGTAGCCGATCCGGGGCACGGTGAGGGCGTGGGTCTTCACCGACGGGGCGGCGTCGACGGCTTCGGCGGTGAGGCCCAGTTCGGCGACCGCTTTCTCGACCGCGCCGCGCGGCGCGTCGGGGATGATGAAGGTCCCGGCGGCGTAGTGCTTGCCGCCGGCGTCGAAGGCCTCCTCGGCCGCCTGCATCTTCACGTCCTTCAGCTTGAAGCGGAAGGTGACGAGCTCGTTGTCGCCGGTGTGGTCGACCAGGATGGTCTTGCCGGCGCCGCTGATGACGCCCTTGGGCGCGACGTCGGCGGTGATGAGGGTCATCGGCTGCTTCAGCACGGCCGGGTCGTGCACCGTCTTCATGGCGACGTTGCGCATGTAGGACATGGTCCAGCCTGTGTCGTCATAGGGCCGCGGGTTGGCGGCCGGGTAGGTCTGGACGCTGAAGTAGAGGTCGGCCAGCGTGCGGTACGGCTGGTCGGCGCGGATGACATAGTCGCCCTTGGCCACCGCGACGCCGCCGGCGGTGAAGGCGGCGTCGGCGACGCTGACCTCCAGGCCCTGGCGGCGCACGTCGTTGATCATATCGACGACATTGAGCTTCGCGGTCTGGTCGGCGGGCACCACCCAGGCGTTGACCGGGCCGGTCTTGCCGCCGTCCACGGCGTGCTCGCTCTTCACATAGTAGTTCTCAAGGTAGGTCTCGCGGTCCTTGGCCACGCGGTCGAGCGCGAACAGCAGGGCCGATTCCTGGATGTTGGTGTTGTTGCGCGGGCCCCAGTCGACCGAGGGCAGCGGCGGGTTCTGGCGATACCACTCGCGGCTGGTGGTGGTCGGCGGCAGCTTCAGGCCCTTCTGGATGTCGGGGCCGTAGCTCTGCACCTCATAGAAGCGGCCGAACGAGTTGTGGGCGTTGGCGATCCAGAACAGGTAGTTCGGCACCCAGCCGTCGTAATAGCCCCAGGTGAAGACGCCCGGGACCTTGCGCTTGGCCATCTCGGTCAGCTCGGTCTCGGCCAGCAGCCACCATTCCTGCGACTGCAGCGGGTCGAGCGAGGGGTTGTACGGCCCCGTGCCGGTCGAGACATAGAGGTAGGACTGCGCCTCGTGCAGGTCGTGCAGGATGGTGGGATGCCACTCGAGCACGCCCTTGGTGATGTTCTGGGTCAGCTTCAGGTACTGGCCCATGCCGTCGCGGTTGTTGTCGTGGGCGACGTACTTGCCCCAGTAGACCAGGGGCGGCTTCGGCTTGCCGGTCTTCTTGCCGTAGTAATAGGTGTCGACGATCTTCTCGCGGCCATCGACCTCGACCACCGGGGTGATGAAGGTGATGACGTTCTTGCGGACGTTCTGGACGAGGGGCGTCTCCTCCACCGCCAGGCGGTAGGCCAGCTCGATCAGCATCTCCGGGCCGCCGGTCTCGGGCGAGTGGATGCCGGAGGTGATCCAGTAGATCGGCTTGCCGGTCTTGATGATCGCCTTGGCCTGGTCGGGCGTGGTCTTGCGCGGGTCGCCCAGGGCGGCGAGCTGGGACTTGTATTTGTCGAGGTCCTTCAGCGTCGCCTCATCGGCGATGGCGATGACCACCTGGTCGCGGCCTTCCTCGGTGGTCCCGAGCTTCCAGAACTTCACGCGCGGCGAGGTCTTGGCCAGCTCCTGGTAGTAGCGCTCGATGTCCTTGGCGTAGGTCAGCTCGCCGGGCGTGCCGGGGATGCGGCCGAAGAATTTCAGCGGCGAAGGCACGGTGTCGGAGGCCGGCATGTGGTCGACCAGTTCGGTGGTGAAGCGCGGGTCGACCAGGTGCTGTTTGATCAGCGCCGCGTAGGCCTCGTCCTGCTTCTGCGCCGGCGCGGTCTGCGCGTTCGCCGCGCCGCACATGAGCGCAAACAGGCTCGCGCCCGCCAAGGCTTTGAGGATCTTCATGATGGCCCGCCCTTTTTCACTGGCGCGGTGGCCGACTCCCAGCGGCGCACGCGCGAAGGCGCGACCTTAGCGCGGCGGCGAAGGCGGGCAAGCCGGCCCATCGATCAGGACACGGATCAGCGGCTCCAGCAGGCCGGCGAGCGTATCGGGGTCGGCCTCAGCGAGGCTGGGCAGCTCCAGAGTCTGGCGCATGGCCTGAAGGCCTGCGACCAGGGCCAGGAAGATCCCGGCGCGTTCGGCGGCATGCGGACCTTCGAGGCGGCCGACCAGGGCGGCCTGGTGACCCTGGCGGATCAGGTCGCGGCCGAGCTCCACCGCCTTTGGGCTGCCGGACGAACGCAGCATCATCTGGAAGCCGTCGAGCGGGGTCGCGCCCGGCGTGGTGACCTCGACCAGGGACCTCGCGAGGGCGGCGGGAAAGTCGGCGGCGGCGAGGTTCTCCGGCGACAGGATCACCGCGTCGCGGACGGTGTCGGCGGCGACCTCGGCGAACAACTGCTCCTTCGAGCCGAAATAGCGGTTAACCAGCATGGCGGTGACGCCGGCGCCGGCGGCGATCTCGCGCACGCCCACGCCGTCGTAGCCGGCGCGCGCGAAGGCCTTGCGGGCCGAGGCCAGGATGGCGGCGCGGGTCGCGGCGGCGTCGCGGCGGCGGGCGGGCTGCGTCATTTCTACACCTGTAGACATCGCTCGTGGAGAAGTATACGACCGTAGACATAGCAGCAAGCCCGAGCCCGCGACAGGAGATTTCCCATGGCTGACGAGCGCGTCCTGGTGACCGGCGGCACCGGCTTCATCGCCCAGCATTGCATGATCGCCCTGCTGGACGCGGGCTATCGCGTGCGGACCACGGTCCGGTCGCTCAGCCGCGAGCCCGAGGTGCGGGGCAACCTCAAGACCGGCGGCGTGGACGCGGGCGAGCGGTTGGAATTCGTCGCCGCCGACCTGGGCGCGGACGCGGGCTGGGCGGAGGCGGCGGCCGGCTGCACGTTCGTCCACCACGGCGCCTCGCCGACGCCGTCGGGCGACCAAGTCGCGCTGGAGGACTGGGTGCGCCCGGCGGTGGACGGGAACCTGCGGGTGCTGCGCGCCGCGCGCGACGCCGGCGTGAAGCGGGTGGTGCTGACCT
>JAFEDM010000547.1 GCA_018241625.1 Pseudomonadota bacterium
CCTTGGCGAGGGCGTCGAGCGTGGCCGTGTCGACGTAGGGGTGGAGGGTGGCGACGACGAGCGCGCCGGGCCTCAGCGCGGCGATCTCCTCCGGCTCCGGGCCACGGACCTTGAACAGGATGTCGGCCTTGCCGATGGCGTCCTTGGCGGTCTTGGCCAGGGTCGCGCCGGCGGCCTGGTAGTCGGCGTCGGGATAGGAGGACGCGGTCCCGGCGCCGGCCTCGACCGTCACCGCGAAACCGGCCCCGATCAGCTTCTTCACGGTCTCCGGCGTGGCGGCGACGCGGGTCTCGCCAGCGCGGCGTTCGCGCGTGACAGCGATGACGGCCATAGTACGCGTGGTCCCCCAACGGCGCCTCTGCCGGGCGCGATCCGGATGGGACCTTAGGGTGGGTTCGCAGCGCCTGTCCAGACGCGCGACAGCGCTCGGCGAACGAAGCGCCAAGAACCTTTCACGACAGCTTTTGAAGAACCTTGGCCGTCGGCCTAGTGGCCGGCGTCGCCCCGGCTGCGCAGCAGCAGGATGCCCAGCGCCATCACGATGACGAAGGTCACCAGCGCCGAGAGGAAGCCCGCCGGGGTGCAGAACCACAGGGTGAAGAACAGCAGGCTCGCGGCGACGATCAGCGAGCCCCACTTGGTGATGCCCATCACCAGGTGGAACGTCGACACCTGCTCGTGGATGTCCATCTCGCCGCGGTGGTATTCGGACGCCTGGCCGGCCATCTCGTCTCTCTTCAACTCGAAGTTCTGGGGGCGGTGCTACACGAGACCGCGGTGAGGCTCAAGATCACAAGCTCCTCCCCTGCGAAGCGGGGGAGGTGGCGGCGAAGCCGACGGAGGGGGCCTATGCGCTCTCGCCCCCTCCGGCCCTGCGGGCCACCTCCCCCGAAGTGTTCCCTTCATGGGAGGAGCTTCACTTCGCCGGCCACACCGCCAGCAGCGCCCGGAGCGCCGCCACCAGGGCCAGCGGCTGGTCGATCATGATGTGATGGTGCGCGTCGGGGATCTCGATCTCCACCATGCCCGGCGGGAAGGGCGAGGGCGCGCCGGCCTTGCGGTGCTCCACGATGCGGCTCTTGGCGCCGTAGATGTGCACCATCGGCGTCGTCACGCCGGCGTCCTGGCCGAACTGGCCGCTCATCGCCCGTTCCCGGTCCAGCTTCGCCCACATGTTGGGGTCGAAGCGCCAGGTGAAGCCCTTGGAGCCGTCGGGCTGGACGACCTCCTTCAGGGAGCGCCGCGCGATGAAGTCGGCGATGAACGGGTTGCCGGCGGCCTGCGGCGGCATCAGGCGGAAGCGCAGCAGGGCGGCTTCCAGCGTGGGATAGACGCGGCTCGGCCGGTCGACGGTGGGAATGTTCTTGATCGCCTCCATCTGGGCCTGGCGCTTGGCCAGCTCCTCGGGCGGCGGGCCGAAGCCGGTGTCGACCATGACGGCGGCGTGCATGTTCTGCGGGTTGCGCACGGCGGCGAAGAACACCTGGCCGCCGCCGAAGGAGTGGCCGATGTAGATCGGCTTGCGGCCGCCCTCGTACAGCCCGACCGCCCGGCTCACTGCCTCGGCGTCGTCGGCGAAGTCGGAGAAGGAATAGCGCTCGCGCCAGTCCGAGGCGCCCATGCCGGCCAGCGACATCGACGCCACCCGATAGTCCTTGGCGAAGAACGGCGCGATGAAGCTCCACCAGTCGGCGTGGGCCGAGTTGCCGTGCACGAACAGCAGGCCGGGCTTGCCGACCTCGCCCCAGGTCAGGACCTCGAGCTTGCTGCCCAGGCTTTCCACGAACACCCGCTCCGGCGCCTGGGCGATGGCGTCCTTGAACCACTGCGGGCTTTCCGGCTCGCGCCCCGAAAAGGCGGCCAGCGGCGCCTGCACCTCGGGCGGCAGCGTCTCCTCGGTATGGACCGGGCGGTCGTCGTCGATCTGCCCAGCTGGAGCCTGGGCCGGCTTCACGTCCTCGGCCATCCGGAAATCCTCGAGATGAAAGCGCTGGGGGAGAAATGGGCGCTCTGAAATAGGGCTTCGTGACTAACAACCGTTTGAAAAATGGCAAGCCCGGCGTCGCGGCGCTAGGGTCCGCGCCGTCAGCTTGGGAGGGGCGCGTGAGTCTGAAGTCTGTGATCCTGGGAACGGCGGCGGCGCTCGCCTTGGCGGGTGCGGCGAACGCAGCGCCCCAGGTCGTCGCCCCGCCCTCGCCGCTGAACGCGTCCGTACAGCCCTACGTGAAGGTCGGCGCAAAGACGGTGGTCCTGCGCCATGTCCGGCTGATCGACGGCACGGGCGCGCCGGCCCAGGCGGACCGCACCATCGTGGTCGCGAACGGGAAGATCGCCGCCATTGGTGGGCCGGAACTCGCGGCGCCGACGGGCGCGGAAACCCTCGACCTCGCCGGCCGCACGGTGATGCCCGGCATCGTCGGCCTTCACGACCACATGTACTACATCGCCCGGCCGAACATGGACGCCGCGGGCCATTCCGAAGCGCCGCTGATCGTGCCGCAGATGACCTTCTCCTCGCCGCGCCTCTACCTGGCGGCGGGCGTCACCACTATGCGGACCACCGGCTCCGTCGAGCCCTACGTCGACCTCAATGTGAAGAGCGAGATCGACGCCGGGCGGATGATCGGGCCGCACATGGACGTCACCGGCCCCTATCTGGAAGGCGCCGGCAGCGCCTTCATCCAGATGCACCCGCTGAAGGACGCCGACGACGCCCGGCGGATGGTCAACTACTGGGCCGACATGGGGGCGACCTCGTTCAAGGCCTATATGAACATCACGCGCGCCGAGCTGGGCGCGGCGATCCAGGAGGCGCACAAGCGCGGGCTGAAGCTCACCGGCCACCTGTGCTCGGTGACCTATCCGGAAGCCGCCGAGCTGGGCATCGACGACCTGGAACACGGCTTCTTCGTCAACACCCAGCTCGATGCCGGCAAGGCGCCCGACCAGTGCTCCAGGAGCACCGGCAACGAGACCCTGCTGAAGATGACGCCGGACAGCCCCGAGGCCGACGCCCTCATCAAGCTGCTGGTCTCAAAGCACGTGGCGGTGACCTCGACGCTCCCGGTGTTCGAACAGCGCGTACCGATGCATTCGCCGCTCAACCCCAAGGCCATGGCGGTGCTGACGCCCGAGGCTCGCGAGGCCTATCTCTACGCCCGCAACCTCACGAACCAGGCCCCGCGCGAGCGCTATGCCGACACCGTCCGCGAATACCAGAACGACCTCGGCCTGGAGCGGAAGTTCGTGGCCGCCGGCGGCCTGCTGCTGGCCGGGCCCGACCCCACCGGCAACGGCGGGGTGATCCCGGGCTTCGGCGACCAGCGGGAGATCGAGCTCCTGGTCGAGGCCGGCTTCAAGCCGGAAGAGGCGGTGAAGATCGCCACCCTGAACGGGGCGACCTATCTGGGCCTGGCCGATCGGATCGGCACCGTCGCGCCCGGCAAGAACGCCGACGTGGTGGTGGTGAAGGGCGACCCGTCGAAGACCATCGCCGACGTCGAGAACGTCGAGATCGTCTTCAAGGACGGCGTCGGCTACGACGCGCCCAAGCTGCTGGACTCGGTGAAGGGCCGCTACGGCCAGTACTGAGGCGCCGGACAGCGCCGCGCGCCCGGCCGGACCGGCCTCGCGTCGCTTTTCGACCCTCGCGGACGCTGCCTCGTTCCGTCATCCCGGCCGGAGCGCTCGCGAGAGCGCGCAGAGCCGGGACCCAGCATTTCCCGGCTTGAAGCACGCGTTGCGGCGCGCCGCGTCGAGGTCAAAGCGCTGGGTCCCGGATCGGCCTTCGGCCGTCCGGGATGACGGGTGTTTGAGGCTGGGCGAACATCCGCTCCCGACCCCATAGCGGACCTTCACGAGCGATGGCACGATCACCCATGGAGGGGCCGATGCTATCCAAGTTCTTCAAGCCGAAAGGTCCGCGTGGCGTGGCGGAAGGCCAAGCTGTCACGCCTGCGAAAGAACCGCTTCAGATCATCGGGCAGGAGACTTTGCGTGCGGCCCACGATCCGACGGGAAAGGTTCTGCTCTACGCCGAGGTTGAAGACGGAGTGATCTCCGCAGACATCTTCTCCCGGGCCGCCAGCGAGAAGGTGCGTTTCCGGTTTGGCCCGCAAGCTTTGAAGTCTCTGATCTACAGCTACTGGGAGGCAGAGAATGGCCCGAGCGGTCGGTGGGCAACGATGTGCATGATCATCGACGGAGGGCGCTTCAAGGTAAGCTTCGAGTATCCTGACGCCCTCGAACCCGGTGAGGAAACGCACGAACGACGCCCGAAGGTCATTCACGCCCATTTCGGCGATACCCCTGTGGATTATTCGTCACCCAACTAGGTCCGCTCACCACCCGTTGCCGACCTTCGGATTGTCCGCTCCGGACCGCTGGCGCAGCCAGGCCCGGCCATCTCCATGGCGGCGATGGCTTCCAGTCAGTTACGCGAGCCCTGGCGAGACGTGCCCCGGCCGCACGCCGCTGAGCTAGTGCGCCGTTCCCCACGGCCAAGCCCTGGGGCCTGGCCGGCCACCGGTCGAAAGTCCGCCCAGGGTGGAAGCCGTCGTTAAGGCCTGGATCCGGCGGCGCGGGCGGCGCTCCAGGTCCGGCGCCGGGCCGCCGCGCCGATCATGCCGAAGCCCAGAATGAGGATCGCCCAGGTCGCCGGTTCGGGCGCGCCGGCGACTCCCGCGGTGGTGGTGATGTTGTTGAAGTCGGCCCAGAACCTGTTCGAGCCGATGGCATAGCTCGCATCGCTGCTCTTGGAGACGACGTCGCTGAGGCTGGTTCCGAACGAGCCGCTGAATTGGACGGAGATGTCCGCGTCGGACGGCAGCGCAGAGCCATAGTAGGCGAAATCCCCATTGCCGCTTCCGGTCTGGACCAGCCAGTAGGTGTCGCCCGCCGTGAGCGCCCAGTTCACCGAAACGGTGTCGCTCGGCGCGCCGGCCGGGATCGCGACGGAATCGAGCACAGCGCCCTGCGCGTCGGAGAGCACGACCACGTCGGCCCCGCCCTGGTTCCGGTAGACGAAGCCGGTCAGGGTCGCGTCTTGAAGCGCGGTGAACTCGAGGCCCGACGCGTTCCAGGTTCCCGTCAGATTGATCGTCGGCCCCGCGATCACGGCCGCGCCGGCGTTCCCAACAAGCAGCGCCGTCGCGGCGAACGCGACCAAACACCCGTGCAATTTCATGGTTTTGTTCCCCGTGACGCCCGACTTCGGCTCGGCCGATCTCGACGGACCCTACGACAGGGCGGTGCGGCGGGGGACGGGGTTTCGCCTTGCTGGGGAGGAACATTTTTGACCATGGACATCGGGCGGGGCCGCGAGGGCCGCGACCATCGAAGCCTCTGATGACGCGCCGGGCTGGCTGGGCCGCATCGAAAAATCTTGACTCTTGGCGGGGCCTATGTTCTTGTTTTGTTCATGTCGGACGCAGCCAAGCGGGAACGGGCCGAGCAGATCCTGGGCGAGCTGTCCGAGCTCGGCCTGATGCTGGCGCGCGACCTGGCGACCGCCGCCCGTGCGGCCGAGGATCCGGACGAGAAGACCGCCCTGGTCGCCGCCTTCCAGAAGACCTCGCGCACCGTGCGCCTGACGCTGGCTCTGGACTTCAAGCTGCAGCGCGACGCCGCCCGGGAGGCGCGCGAGGTCGCCGAGAGCGAACGGCGCGCGGCGGCGGACGCCGCGCAGCGCGAGACCCAGATCCGCAAGGCGACGGAGGCGGCGGCCCTCGGCCCCGCCCGGATCACGCCGCAAGAGCACCAGAAGCGTCGCGTGAAAGCCGTCCTCAACCGCCTGCTCTGGAACGAATCCGAAGGCGACGAGGAAGAATACGAAATCCTCCTCGAAGACCTCGACGCCCGCCTCTACGAGGCCGAGGACGCCCCAGGCTTCGCCGACCTGCCCATCGAGGTCCTGGCGGCCAAGCTCGCCGCCGACATGCGCCTCTCCGGCGAACTGGTGGTCACCACGGCCGAACGCTTCGCCCCGGCGAACAATCCCCAACCACCGTTGGCGGACACGGGCTGAGCTTTAGCCGCTTTCCCCGCGCAAGCGGAGACCCAGGCATTTTTCCTTCAAGCCACGGATCGCACGGATTTCACGGAAGCCATCCGTGCGATCCGTGAAATCCGTGGTTCAAAGAGCCCAGGTCGCCGCTTGCGCGGGAATGAGCGGAGATGTGGGCGGTCTCCCCGAATCCTCACGCCAGCCCGGAAATCGCCGCGAACCTTAACCGCGCGCTTACCGGGAGCTTCCAGGGTCAGCCCATGCCGCACGCCGCGTACCTGGCGTCACGCGAGCCCAGCTCCCGGTCCTTCCCCCCAACGGGACCGGGAGCGCCCTCCCGTTGGACAATCGACCTCTAGCCGCCCGCGCCCTGCGCCTGCGGCGCGCTCACCGCGACGTCCGGGCTGACCACGCTGCAGTTGGCCAGGATCGACTCGCGGATGTTGTAGAGGTGGGTGCCGTCGCGGCCGCCGCGGATGGTGTGCTTCAGGATCGGCTTGCCGTCCGCGCCCTTCTCCAGATGGAAAAGCTCGTTGCCGTCGATGCGCAGCACCTTGAAGGTCTGGATGTCCTTCATCGGCGTCGCGATCACGGCGCTGGAGGCGTAGGTCGTCTCGCCGGCCAACTCGACGCTGAACCGGCCCTTGTCGCGGGTGATGGTGACGCTCTTGTCCGGGTTCGGATAGGGCTGCCACTTGGTGGCGTTGGTGAACTTCATGGCCTCGGCCAGGGGCCCGTCGCACTTGACGATCACCTCCGGCGCGGCGGCCGCGGCCCGCGCCAGGCCGAACGCCAGCGCGAAAGCCAGTCCTGTGGCGGTGAGCTTCATCGGGCGTCTCCCTGCAGTGAGCCCCTTCGTCCTATGCGCGGGGCGGCAGGGTCAAGCGGGCGCCGCAACGCCAGGGGTCAGAACAGGCCCGGGATCATCCGGAAACGCACGATCCGCGAGTAGCGGCGATAGGCGCGGTCCTGCATCAGCCAGCGCTCCTCGCGCAGCACCCGGCCGAGCTGGCAGAGCCAGGTCGCCCCGATCAGCATGAAGTTCGTCCGCGTCGGGTTCATCAGCACATAGGCCGTGTGGGTGACCGCATAGCCCAGGTACATGGGATGGCGCACGAAGACATAGGCGCCGCGCATGCGCACGCCGCGGTTGGCCGGCGCCAGGCCGAAGCTGCGCGCCAGGCTGAACTTCGCGGCGAGCGTGATGATCGTGCCCTGGGTGGCGATGCAGAAGGCCACCGCGCCGGGGATCAGCGGCTCTCCGCCCGGCCGCGCCATCATGGCGAGCAGGGTGCCGCCCAGCGCCAGGATCCAGTCTTCCGGATCGGGGCTCACGCTGTCCGCGGGCCGCCGGATCAGCACGAACCAGACCGTGATGATGTCAGTGAAGGCGATGGCGAAGTTCAGCCAGTGGGCCGGGTCGTAGTTCAGGTAGACGTAGATCGCGAAGGTCACGACCACGGTGATGCGTTCGGCGAAGTCGATGAGGCGCGGAACCCAGGACGAAGTGATGACGGTTCCGAGGGGCTTGTTGTCCGGTTTGAACGCGAGCACTGCGACCCCCTTCTTCACGGTGCAGAGTTTCATAACGAAATGAAGGGGATGATAACTCTCGTCGTTAAGGCTGTGCGAACGGTGCGGCCGGGCGCCGCAGTCCGGGCTGCCATCCGCCGCCGAGGTCGCCTAGGTTGGCGCAGGTCCCCGAGGGAGTTGGCGGCATGCGCGAGAACCGGCTGAAGGCGTTGTGGGCGCAGGGCAGGCCCGCGATCAACGGCTGGTGCTCCATGCCCGGCGGCTTCTCCGCCGAGCTGATGGCCAGCGCCGGCTGGGACACCGTGACCATCGACACCCAGCATGGCGTCATCGGCTATGCCGAGATGCTGGCCATGCTGCAGGCGATCTCGACCACCGACGCCGTTCCGCTCGTGCGCGTGTCCTGGAACCAGCCGGGCGAGATCATGCGGGCGCTGGACGCCGGGGCCTACGGCGTCATCTGCCCGATGATCAACGATCCGGACGAGTGCGCGGCCTTCGTGCGCGCCTGCCGCTATCCGCCGGACGGCTTCCGCTCGTCGGGGCCGACGCGGGCGGCGATCTATGGCGGCGCCGACTACCAGGCCCACGCCAACCGCGAGATGCTGACCTTCGCCATGATCGAGACGGCCGACGGCCTGGCCAATGTCGACGCCATCGTCGCCACGCCGGGCCTGGACGCGGTCTACATCGGGCCCTCGGACCTCTCGCTGGCGATCGGCGGGCCGCCAGGCCAGGATTCCGACGCGCCCGCCCTGATGGCCGCCTTCGACCGGATCCTCGCCGCCTGCAAGGCCAAGGGCCTGAAGGTCGGCGTCCACTGCGCCAGCACCGCCTATGCCAGGAAGATGATCGAACGCGGCTTCGACCTGGTCACCGCCGGGATCGACACCCGCTACATGCAGGCGGGCCGGCGCGACGCGGCCGAAATGCGCGACTGGCTCAAGGCGCGCTGATCCCCGCGTGGGCGCAACCCCGACGAACTGCCGCATCCCATAGCAACGGTATCGAAAGGCTGGGCGTTGGATGCTCGTCCGCGGACAGCTTGGCCGCGTACGTGTCAGGGCAGGCTGTTCGAAGCCACCGCGGAGGAGCGACCCCAATGCGCAACCTCATCTGGCCCAGCGTCGTGACCCCCAACGCCGGGCCGTCCGGCTGGATCGGCCGCACGGTCCATTGGACCGGCGTCGCCCTGGCCGCGGCGATCCTGCTCACCGCCCTGGGCTTCGCCGTCGACGGCTGGTCGACCGGCCTCGCCGTCAGGCTCGCCGCCGTGGCGATCGTCATGGCCCTGGCCTCGCGCGGGATCCGCTACCTTCTGGCCCACGAATAGGCCGCGGCGAGGCGGCTACTTCTTCGCCGCCGCTGCAGGGCTGGTCGCCTTGCCATTCGAGAACTCGATCTCGATCGCCACGTCGACGTCGTCGCTGACGCCCATGTTGGTCCCGGGCGCCGGGATGCCCTGGTTGATGCCGAAGGCCGAGCGCTTCAGCACCGTATGCGCCGAGAATCCGACCCGATTGCCGTCATAGGCGTTGGCCGGCCAGCCGCCGTTATAGGTCACGTCCAGCACCACGGGCTTGGTCACCCCGTGCAGGGTGAAATTGCCGGTGACGCGGGCGGTGTTGGCGCCGGTCACGTCCACCTTGGTGGAGACGAAGGTGATCTTCGGGAACCGGGCGGCCTCGAACCAGCCCTTGCCCATCAGCTGCTCGTGGAACCCCTTGGGCGGCGTGTTCAGCGCCAGGGACAGCGGGTCGATGGTCGCGGTCACGGTCATCGCCGCCGGATGGGCCGGATCGAACTTCAGCGTCCCGTCGACCTTCGAGAAGCGCGCCGTGTAGTGCGAGAAGCCCAGGTGGCTGACCCGGAAGGTCACGGAAGTGTGGGCCTTGTCGATCGTGTAGACCCCGGCCGGCGGGGCCGGCGCGGCGGCGGTCGCGGCGACGGCGGGTCCCGCCACGAGGACCAGCCCCAGGGCCTTGGCGGCGGCGATGGTCTTGAAGGCCTTCACGGCTGTCTCCTCCTCATCCTTGGCCCGAAGGAAGGGGAACGCCGTCTAGTTCCGACAGCCGGTTGCAAAATCGCGCCCTCAGGATCGCATCGCCTTTGAAAACGTCGCCGCCAATCGACGCCACCAAGGCTGCGACGCCTGTCCGTCTTCCCGCGACCGAACGTCAGTTGAGGCGCGTACCCAGTCCGGCGCTGCGCGAAAAGGGGGAGGATTCGCCAGGAACTTGACGACGGACGGTTTGAACGCGCCCACCGGCGTGCGCAGGTTCCTGGCCAGCGCCAGGTCCTCCCGCACGAAGACACCGTGGCCGTTCACGATCAAGGGTCGGCCGACAACGCCCGGATCGGCGAAGAACAGACGCCCCGCGACCATGGTGTGGAAGCCGCCGCAGGTTGGGCAAAGGGCGACCCAACCGTCGGCGCCGAACATCGGAGGCGCATAGGCTTCGTGAAGGGTCGCCCACTTCTCCAGACGGCGACCGTTCCGCCGGACCTCCCCGATTCCGATCCGGTTGTCGTCAATCAGGTCCCGGATGTCGGCCAGCCACGCGCGCGACACCACCCGGACGCTGTACGTGCAAGTCCAATTCAACTCGATCCGCGACGTCGGCGCCTTGGCGACATCCACGTCGATGCGTCCAATGCGCCGATCAATATGGATGCCGCCATTTGGACCCTGACATGCCCATGGGGGAAATGGGACCGTCTCTCTGCCGCAGATCGTCGTGGGATACGCCGCTGGATCAAGTGGCACGCACACGCTGGTTTTGGACGCATACCAGAGCCACCGCTCCGCAAAGTTCTTCGCCTTGGCCATCGAGATGCGCTCAATTCAGCGGAGGTGGCGGATTGACCTTCATCTTCGCAAGCTCCTTGTCGAGGTGCGGCGTGATCGAGGTTCCGCGTTCGATATCGAAGTCGCGCGTCACCCGCCGCAGGATTTCCAGCGCCCTGTCCCGTGTCGCCGGATGTTGCTCGAATATCTCTTGCCAGATTTCGGTTGCCCCCTTTTTGCCACCGACCGGCGGCGAACCCGCAGCGCGGAGTTCCGACGTCAACGCCTGATGGAATTTTCCGTGTATCCCCTCAGCGAGATCGACCAACTCCTGGTCGGCCGGGCCTCCCAAGAATTTCGGGACTGAATGATGGCCTTGCCCAGCCCCGAATATCGCCCGGTCGACCGCCCACTTTACATTGGGGCCCAGAGCCTCGAGAAAATTCTCACCTGCGGCCTTCGCGAAGATGACTTTCGACACGTCGTCAGCGATGTGACCGAGATCATGTGAAATCCCACTGCCATCGAACGCCTGAGCCCAGTTACCGAATTCGAACGGGCCAGTGGTCCGCCAACCCGGCGTGGGGTGCAACTTGCCGTCGGGCCCACGCTGAAAAACGTGGACCTTGGATGGGTCGAGTCCCACGCTCATCCCCCCGGGCGTCACCATGGCCGACTTCAACGATCGCCCACCCGGTTTCGGAACGGCCCAGGGAAAGAGGGCGCCAAGAATTCCTGCGTTTGGTGATCCACCGGAATTGCCCGACGGCGTGGCGGAAACAGGAGAAGAATCTGCGGCAGACTGCTGAGCTACCGCGATGCCGGACGGCGAGCCCATGAATTTATCGACCGTGGAACGCCACGCGGCGTCAGGCGACCCACTGACCGAGTCAGGATCCGGTCCCGGCGATTGTGAACTGTAGAGAGAATCGAGTCCGAACGCTGGCGTCTGATCCCGAGATTGGGGACTTGTGAGGTCAGGATCAGCTTCCGGATCCTGCATGCCGCCAAAGAAGTCCGCATATTGCCGTGCCGACGCCTCCTGTCGCTCCTGATCCACCTGCCAGGGCGAACGCCGATACCATTGGACGAGGTCGTCGCCCTCAAGGGTCGAAGGGTCGATGGGACCGCCGGGCATGCAGAAATCCTTCAAGGCATGATCGTCCCACCTCACCCGCACAACGAGCCAGGAAGCTAGCTTAATGAAAAGGGAGGTGGACCAGGGCTCCCAACCTACCAAAGCACCAACGCGGAGTCAAGAACAAAAGGGGAACAAATGGAGCTTAGTGGATGGTTCGAACCAGTGGCGAGGCCGAAGGATTGTGCCCTGGGGACACTCCCTTCCTTCGATCTCACGGATTATGCGAGCCTTCGGGCCTGGGCAAGTCAAGGCCGGCGCTATGCGCCGCCGCGGAGCGGCCGCCTCTGGCGGGCCTTGAGTTGCCCAGGCCCGAAGGCAGACTGGCCGGCGTGAGATCTAAGCTGGGGTCTGACGCGGTGGTGTGAGGCCCACGCTCTCGGGGGTGTCGCTCGACAAGACCACCTTGCCATCGAAGACTGGCTGAAGCTGGCTCAGATCAACTAATCGGCTATTGGCCTCGTCGCGCCAAACCAAAGCGATCGAACCGTACTCCGGCGGATAGCGGAGGATTTCAAAGAACCATTCCTCCCACGTGTCCCATACCGGGCGCCACTCGCCGTCGGGGCCTCGTTCATCACAAACGAACCGCCATCCTCGAACCGCAAGATTGCTTTGGGGTCTAGGGTCCCGCGTGATCCAGAATCGGCGAGATGGAGGCCCCGGATCGTCAGCAACAAAGGTGGGCTCGTCGGCTGCGCTAGCCACCTCTCACACCAAGGCCTCGAACTCGTCCACCAGCCGCTCAAGCTGCTTCATGCCGGCCGCCCAGAACGCCTTCTCCCGCGGGTTCAGCCCGAACGGCGCCAGCGCCTCGACGTAGGTCCGGGTGCCGCCGGCGGCCAGCAGGTCCTCGTAGAGCGGCGCGAAGGCGGCCGGATCCTCGCGGCGCTTCTCCATCAGACCGCGCACCAGGAGGTCGCCGAAGGCGTAGGCGTAGACATAGAAGGGCGCGTGCACGAAGTGGCTGACGTAGGCCCAGTAGTGCTCGTAGCCCTTGTTGAGCCGGATCGCGGGCCCGAGGCTTGCGGCCATCTCCTCCATCCAGATCGCCTCGATCTCGTCGGCCGCGACCTCGCCCGCGGCGCGGGCGGCGTGGAAGCGGGTCTCGAAGCGGTGGAAGGCGATCTGGCGGACCACCGTGTTGATCCCATCCTCGATCTTGCCGGCAAGCAGCCCGCGGCGCTCCGCCTTCGACGCCTTGGCCAGGAGCTGTTCGAACACCAGGCCCTCGCCGAAGATCGAGGCGGTCTCGGCCAGCGTCAGCGGCGTGTCGGCCAGAA